>NZ_JBEYTW010000025.1:0-96831 GCF_040643275.1 Spirillospora sp. NPDC047418 | reverse complement strand
GTTGTTGTTATGAGCAGCCGCATAACAACAACACGCCGCAGGTCAACGCGACTGGGGAGCCTCAGCGGGAGTGTGCGGGGGTGGGGTGGGTCTTCTGCGGCTCCTGGAATGCCTGGTTGGCGGCCTTCGTGTGGAGTTCGTCGAGGAGTGCGATCTGGGCGGTGGCGCGTTCCAGGAGGGTGCGCAGGCGGTCGGCGTCCAGCCCCGGTTCGTGGTCGGCGGCGGTGAGCAGGGTGCGCCATCCGGCGGCCTTGCCCTCGACGGCAAGGCGGAGCGCCTCGACCTCCACCAGGTCGCTGAGCGGGGAGCGGCTGATCAGCCGGCCGTTGAGCTTCAGCCGGCCGCCCTTCTCGGCCGCCCACACCGCCATGCTCTTGTACCGGCGGGCCGGCATCCCCAGCGACCGCAGGATCGACAGCAGTGCCCCGCGGTCGGCGGCGATGTCGCCGGCGAGGCGCTTCAGCCGCTCCGCGTCGGCCGTGTCGCGGTGCGAGCGCGCGACCCGGCGGGCCAGCGCCACCCCGCCCGCGGCCGCCGCGAAGTGATCGGTCAGATAGATGTGCAGCAGACCCCGGTCGCCAGATGTCGTCATGCGGGCCCCGTACCCCGGTCGAGCACCGTAAACGGCATACCGGGCGCGACGGGGGCGACGAGGGCGCCGGGGACGGCTGTCAGGGGATCTGCTCGACCCGGACGCCGGGGACGGCCTCGTAGACGTCGGGGTCGGCGGTGATCAGCGGCCAGCGCCGCCAGCGGGCGGACCACGCGGCCTGCGCGGCGTCCATCCCGAGGTTGGGGATCGTGGTCACGAGCAGCCCGGTCTGCTGCGCGATCACGTCGTCGAGGTCGTCGACGTGGACGACCTGCATGCCGGGCAGGCGCTCCAGGACGGTGCGGCCGTGGTCCGGGACGATCTGCCACGCGCGGGCGAGCGCGGTGGCGGGGATCACGATGGTCGCGTGCTGGGCGATGGACGCGCGCAGCCGGGCGCGGACGTAGATCGTCTTGCCGGTGGCGAGGTCCAGGAGGGCGGTCGCGTCGAAGACGTGACCGGTGATCACGCGACGTCCCGGCGGTCCGGCGCGCCGCGTTCGACCAGCCGGTCCACCATGGCCTGCTCGTCCGGGCTCGGTGGGCCGAACAGGTCGTCGATGGTCGAGGAGTCCCGCAGGAAGGCCAGCTTGAGGCGCGCCCCGTCCGCGAGGAACCCGGACACCGAGGCGATCTTCTTGTCCTCGGCGAGCCCCTGCAACGTGGCGGCAAGCTCGTCGGGCAGCGTGATGTTGAGTCTCGCCATGCGGCACACGATACACACTCGGAAGCTCTCCAGTGTGTACTGGGCGGGTTCGCCGGATCGCTGCGGGGGGAGGTGTCGATCCCGGCCGAGTCCGTTCGTATAGCGGGTGGGACACCCGCGAAAAGGAGGAACGGGCGATGAGTGAGGTTCGGACACTGCTGGACGGCCGCGGGCTGGTGGAGTCGCCGCGCTGGCACGGTGATCGGCTGTACTTCTCCGACTGGTCGGCCGGCGAGGTCGTCGCCTTGGCGGGCGACGTCGAGGTGGGCGATGCCGAAGCGGGCGGTGCCGAGGTGGGGGGCGCCGGGGCCGGGGGTGCCGGGGCCGGGGGCGTCGAGGTCGTGGCGCGGGTGAAGTCGCTGCCGCTCTGCACCGCCTGGCTCCCGGACGGCCGGCTCGTGCTCGTCTCCTCCGCGGACGGCCTGCTGCTGCGCCGGGAACCGGACGGAGCCCTGGCCGTCCACGCCGGCCTCGGCCGGGCGGCCTGGAACGACGTCGTCGCCGACGGGCGCGGCAACATCTACGTCAACGAGGTCGGCTTCGACCCGATGACAGGGGAGTCGTCGAATGAGGGGTCGGTGTGGCTGGTCGCGGGGAACGGCTCCGTCCGCCAGGTCGCGGACGGCATCGCGTTCCCCAACGGGATGGCGGTGACGTCCGACAACACCACGCTGATCGTCGCGGACTCCTACGGCCACAGTCTCGTGGCGTTCGACATCGGCGCGGACGGCACGCTGTCGGGCCGCCGGATCTGGGCCGATCTGGGCGAGGGCGCCGCCCCGGACGGAATCTGCGTCGATGCGGAGGACGCCGTCTGGTACGCAGACGTCCCCAACCGGTGCTGCGTGCGCGTCGCCGAGGGAGGCCGGGTCCTGCGGACCGTCCGCCTCGACCGCGGCGGCTTCGCCTGCGCGCTGGGCGGCCCGGCCCGCAGAACCTTGTTCATCACCGCCGCAGAATGGCGCGGCATGACCGAGCCGGACCCGGTGACGCCCGGATCCGGCCGGATTCTCGCCACCGAGGTGGACGTCCCGGGCGCCGGCTGGCCATGACCGTCCAGCTCCGCCGCCGGATCGTCGGCGTCCTGTACCGCTACCGCTGTACCTTCACGGCGTCGGCCGCGGCGTCGAGGCGGCGTCGCTGGTGGTCGTTCAGGTGCAGGGCCGCCGCGGCGAGGTTCTCCTCCAGATGCTCGATCGACGAGGTCCCGGGAATGGGCAGGACGACCGGCGAGCGTTCGAGCAGCCAGGCGAGGGCCACCTGGGCCGGGGTGGCGCCGAGTTCGCCCGCGACGTCGGCGATACCGGTCACATCCGTGTTGCCGCCTGCCGTGGTCGCCGGGTGGACGGGCCGCCAGGGCAGGAACGCGATCCCCGCCTCGGTGCAGGCATCGAGGACCGGGTCGTGCTCGCGGTCGAGCACGTTGTAGCGGTTCTGCACGCTCGCGATGTCGACGATCCGCCGCGCCTGGCCGAGTTGGGCGACGGTGACCTCGGACAGCCCGATGTGGTCGATCTTGCCCTCGTCCTGGAGCTCGCCGAGCGTCCCGACCTGGTCGGCGAGCGGAACCTCCGGGTCGACGCGGTGCAGTTGGAGCAGGTCCAGCCGGTCGACGCGGAGCCGGCGCAGGGCCCGCTCGACCTGGTCCCGGAGGATCTCGGGCCGTCCGCACAGGGCCGCGTCGCGCGGTGGGTCCGGCGGGACGACGCCCACCTTCGTGGTGACCAGCACCTCGTCCGGGAACGGGTACAGCGCCTCGACCAGCAGTTCCTCGTTGGCGCCCCAGCCGTACAAGTAGGCGGTGTCGATCAGCGTCACACCCAGTTCGACGGCACGCCGGACCACCGCAATCGAGTTCTCGCGCGCATTCCCGGGATCGGTCGGCAGCTTCATGGCCCCGAATCCGAGCCGCCGAACCTCGATACTGCCGCCGATAGGGAAAGTGGTGGACGTCATAGGCGGGTCTCCCATCGAGAAACCGTAACAGCGACTCCAGACGCACGAGATCGCCAGAGCGGGACGAGGATGCCGCGGCCTTGCCGGGATACCCGACAACGGCGCGTCGGAGGCCGCCTCGTGCAAGGAAGACCCCTTCCGCGGCTGGTGGCAGGGGTCGTTGGCGCCGTACGGCACAGGCGGTCTGCGCGCGGATCATTGGTGTGCGACGACGCGGCCGGGTTGAGTATCGTGGTCTGCATGAGGAGCCCCGAAGCGTCCAGGACGGGGGCTGTCGGTCACCCGTCAGCCCCGTGAACCACTGAAGCACTTCGGCCTGCCCCGCCATTCTCCGCACCGCCCAGCTCCGCACTGAACTGCGGTGTTCTGCTGCGGTGCGCTGCTCTGCGGTGTGTGCGGCCGGGCGGTCTTCCGGGCTGCTGACCGCGGTGACGAGACGACGATCCGCCCGTTCTCGCCTCACCTCGGAGCCATTCGGTGCCTCTTCCTCTCTACCTGCTCGCCGTGGCCGTCTTCGCCATGGGCACGTCGGAATTCATGCTCGCCGGCCTGCTGCCGGACATCGCCGCGGATCTCGGCGTCTCCGTCGGGACGGCGGGCCTGCTCACCTCGGCGTTCGCGATCGGGATGGTCGCCGGCGCCCCGCCGATGGCGGCGCTCGCCCGCAACTGGCCGGGACGCTCCAGCCTCGTCGGTTTCACCTGCCTGTTCCTCGCCGCGCACGTCGCCGGGGCCGTGACCGGGAGCTTCCCGGTCCTGTTCGCGACCCGGGTCGTCGCGGCGCTCGCGAACGCTGGATTCCTCGCGGTCGCGCTGGCGGTCGCCGCCACCCTCGTCCCACCGGACCGGAAGGGACGTGCGCTGGGCGTGCTGCTGTCCGGCACGACGGCCGCCACCATCGCCGGTGTTCCGGGCGGTGCGGTCCTCGGCGAGCTGCTCGGATGGCGGGCCGCGTTCTGGGCGGTGGCCGTCCTGTGCCTGCCCGCCGCCGTCGGTGTGCTGCGGGGCCTTCCCCCGCTCACGGGACGGTCGGACGCGGCGGACGGGCCCGAACTGCGGGTCGAACTCGCCCAGCTGCGGAGGCCGCGGCTGATCCTCGTCATGCTGCTCGGTGCGCTGGTGAACGCGGCGACCTTCGGAACGTTCACCTTCCTCGCGCCCATCGTCACCGGCATCGCCGGGCTGGCTCCGCTCTGGGTGCCCGCCGTGCTGGTGCTGTTCGGACTCGGTTCGTTCGCCGGCGTCACCACCGCCGGACGTCTGTCGGACAAGCGTCCGGGCCTCGTCCTGGCGGTCGGCGGGCCGCTTCTGCTGCTCGGCTGGGCCGCCCTGGGCACCCTCGCCGCGAACCCGGTCGCGTTGCTCGTCCTCGTCTTCGTCCAGGGGGCGTTGTCGTTCGCGCTGGGGAGCACGCTGATCGCGCGCGTCCTGTACGAGGCGGCGGGGGCGCCGACCATGGGCGGCTCGTATGCGACGGCGGCGCTCAACGTGGGCGCCGTCGTGGGGCCGCTGTTCGCAGCTGCCGCCCTCGGCACCGATCTCGCCGCCCTCGGACCGGTCTGGGCGAGCGGCCTCCTCGTCGCGGCGGCCCTTCTTCTCGCCCTGTCCTTCAGACGCGTCCTGACACGTTAAGCGGCAGCTCGGCTCCGGCCGCCCGGGGTCCCGGCCGCCCTGGCCCCGGGCGCGCGGCCGGAGCCGTGGCCTGAGCTGTCGGGAGGCTCTCCGCTGAATCAGTTGATACTTTCGGAGCGGTGCACAGACGGCCATGCTTCAAAGTCTCAAACGGGTGATCACTTTGCGACCGGTCGATCTCGCGCGGGAGCACGGCATCTCGGCGCAGGCCGTCCGCAACTACGAGCGGGACGGGTTCATCCCCTCGGCGGATCGCACCGCCAGCGGTTACCGGGTCTACACCGAGACGCACGCGGCGGCGCTCCGCGCCTACCTGTCGCTCGTCCCCGCCCATGGGTACTCGGCGGCCGGCCAGGTCATGACCGCCGTCCACGGCGACCGGCTCGACGACGCTCTGGCGATCATCGATCGGGGCCACCATCAGCTGCTCCGCGACCGGGACACCCTCGGTTCGGTGCGGCAGGCGGTCGACCACCTGACGGCGGAGCCCGGCACGGCCATGGAGCATCCCGACGACCCCCGTATCCGGACCATCGGGGACCTCGCGCATCGGCTCGGCGTCACCGCGGCGACCCTGCGCAACTGGGAGGACGCCGGCATCATCGTCCCGGCAAGGGATCCCGCCACCGGGTACCGCGTCTTCCGCGCGGCCGACATCCGCGACGCCGAACTCGCGCATCTGCTCAGGCGCGGGGGATACCTGCTCGACCACATAGCCGCCGTCGTCCAGCAGATCCGAACCGCCGGAGGTACCGACGCGCTCGCCCGGTCTCTGGACGACTGGCAACGAAAACTGACCGTGCAGGGGCTGGCGATGCTCAAGGGCGCCGCCCAGCTCAGCGACTACCTGAGCTTGCTGAATCCCGCCGCACTGCAACAGACCCCGCGCCACCCCGCACCCTCACACGGCTGACACCCCCGGCCGAACCGGACGAGGCGAAGACCGACCGTCTAAGTGCTCGTGCTCGGTGCGTCTCGGGCCGGGGCGGGCGAGGCCGGGGCCGGGGCGTCCGTGGGGAATTCCTCGATGCCGAGGACGCGCAGCAGTTCGAGCCGTTCGCGGGCCTCGGCGTCCGCCGGGGTGAGCACGAGCAGCTGCTGGCGGTGGTCGGGAGTGACGAGGGTCTCGCAGTCCACCAGCAGGCCGCCCACGCGCGGATGCCGCACGGTCTTGCGGTCGGCGCGGTGGACGGCGACTTCGTGCTGGGCCCAGAGGCGGCGGAAGTCGGCGCTCGCGGCCCGCAGCCGGTCGATGAGCCCGGTGACGACCGGGTCGCCGGCGCGGCGGCCGGCGACCGCGCGCAGGTCGGCCACGAGCTGGCGGGAGTGGTCCTCCCGCTGGTCCGGCGGGCAGACCGCGCGGGCGTCGGGCTCGGTGAACCACCGGTACAGGACGTAGCGGCGGTCGCCGGAGAAGCCGGTGTGGTCGCCCAGCAGGAGGACGGCCGCGCGGTTCTGGGCGAGGACCTCGCCGAGGTCCGACACGACGAGGGCGGGGGTGTCGCCGAGCAGGTCGAGCATGCGAACCAGCCCGGCGCGGGCCAGCCGAGCCGCCCCGTCGGCGGGCGGCGGCTGGTGCCCGGCGAGATGGAACAGGTGGCCGCGCTCGTCGTCGGACAGGCGCAGCGCACGGGCCAGGGCGCCGAGCAGCTGCGGCGAGGGCTGGCTGCTGCGGCCCTGCTCCAGGCGGACGACGTAGTCCGCCGACATGCCGGCGAGCATCGCCACCTCCTCGCGCCGCAAGCCCGACGTCCGGCGGCGGGGACCGGCGGCGAGGCCCACCTCGGCCGGGCGGATCGCCTCCCGGCGGCGTCGCAGGAAGTCGGCGAGCTGGTCACGTTGCATACCCCCATGGTCGCTCGCGGACGGCCGCGTTAGCCAGGGAGCGGCTCTCCCACGATGAACGCTCCGCTTTCGCACGTCCGGACACTGGCGCAGGGTTGAAGGCGGAAGGGAGAACATGATGCGGACACGGACTTTGGGCAGCGGCGGTCCGGCGGTTTCCACGCTGGGCCTGGGCGCTATGGGCATGTCGGGCGCGTACGGCGAGGCGGACCGCGCGGAGAGCGTCGCGACCGTCCACGCCGCGCTGGACGCCGGTGTCACGCTGATCGACACCGGCGACTTCTACGGCATGGGGCACAACGAGCTGCTGCTCGCCGAGGCGCTGCGCGGCCGTCGGCGGGACGACTACAGGCTGAGCGTCAAGTTCGGGATGCTGCGCGGGCCGGGCTCCGAATTCGGCGGTGTCGACGGACGTCCCGAAGCGGTGAAGAACTTCCTGGCGTACTCGCTGGGGCGGCTCGGCACCGATCACATCGACATCTACCGTCCCGCGCGGCTGGACCCGGCGGTGCCGATCGAGGAGACGGTGGGCGCGGTCAAGGAGATGATCGACGCCGGGCACGTGCGGCACCTCGGGCTCTCGGAGGTCGACGCGGAGACGATCCGCCGGGCGCACGCCGTGCATCCGGTCGCCGACCTGCAGATCGAGTACTCGCTGATCTTCCGCGGGGTGGAGTCGGACATCCTGCCCACGCTGCGGGAACTCGGCATCGGCCTGACCGCGTACGGCGTCCTCGGCCGGGGGCTGATCTCCGGACACTGGTCCGCCGGGCACTCCTCGGGGCCCGGCGACAGCCGGGGTGCGAGCCCGAGGTTCTCCAGCGGGAACGTGGAGCACAACCTCGCGCTCGTGGACGCGCTGCGGCGGATCGCCGAGGCGAAGGGATGCACCGTCGCCCAGCTGGTCATCGCCTGGGTGGCCGCGCAGGGCGACGACATCGTGCCGCTGGTCGGCGCCCGCACCCGCGAGCGGCTGGCCGAGGCGCTGCCCGCTGCGGAACTCGACCTCACCGCGGACGACCTCGCCGAGATCGAGAAGGCGGTGCCGCCCGGCGCGGCACGCGGCGAGCGGTACCCGCGCGCCGTGCTGTCCGCCCTCAACATGCCGCTCTGACCCCGTACCGTCCGACGAGGCCCGTACACCACGGCATTCGCGCATCCGTGTCACTCGATAGCTTGTCGCTCGTTAATCGGACCATGTGGTCACCTTAGGTAGACTGAGCGCAGGAAGGAGGCCCATGACCCGGACTACGCCGCCCGTCCCGTCGCGCAGCGACGCGGTGCGCAACCGCCGGCTGCTGCTGGACGCCGCGTCCAGGGCGTTCGCCGAGCACGGTGTCGAGGTGTCCATCGGCGAGATCGCGCAGTGGGCGGGCGTGGGCAAGGGCACGGTCTTCCGGCACTTCTCCTCCAAGGCCGACCTGCTGGCGGCGATCATGCTCGGCATGCTGGACGAACTTGAGGGCACCGCCACCGCGCTGCTGGAGGCCGACGACCCCGGCGGCGCGCTGCGGGACTTCATGGCCGCCGGGGTGGAGATCTTCGTCAGGGACCGGGCGTTCTGCGAGGTCGTCGGCCGCCCGTCCCTGCAGAGCGAGCAGGTGCGCGAGGCGATCCACCGCCTGGGCGACGTCGCCGAACGGCTCACCTCCCGCGCCCGGGACCAGGGCGCCGTCCGGCCGGACGTCACCGGCACGGATGTCGTCCTGCTGCTGAGCGGTATCCAGCACACGGCGGCGCCGCTGCTGGTCACCGAGCCGCTGGCCTGGCGCCGCTACCTCGAACTGGCCCTCGACGGCATCACGGCCGGCGACCGGCGTCCCCTGCCGTACCCACCGCCGCGTCGCCTGCCCCTGACCAGCCCGGATCCCGACCCCGACCGCGACCGCTAACGTTAGGAAGAGCGGGGATGGCGCGAAGTCGGATCGCCATGTGGGCCAGGAAGAAGGCACCGGCCAGCAGATAGCAGTTCGCCACCGGTGTCAGCAGTGCGTGGAAGCCGTATTCGAGCGGATGGCCGTTGTGGGGTGTCCACCAGAGTGGCGAGAGCGCGAAGACGGCGTAGATCGCCAGGGCGGTCTTGCGGTTGTTGTCGCGGAGTAGTACTGCCAAGGCGGGGATGACCCATACCCAGTGGTGCGCCCATGAGATGGGGGATACCAGCAGGCCGGTCATTCCGGTTACCGCCGTGGCGGCCAGCCAGTCGCCCCGTCGTGCCCATAGGGCGGCGATCGTTAGGCCGAATATGCCGATGGTGATGGGAATGGCGGTGTACCAGTCGCCTACCTCCGTCGTTCGCCACAGGATTCGGGTCAGCGCGCCGTAGGGGGATTGGTTGCTGATGTACGGGACGCCCACGCGGGACGTGTCGTAGAAGGTGTGCAGCCAGTAGGTGCGGGACGCGTCCGGGTTGATCAGGTAGGCGAGTGCCGTGCAGGTGGCGAAGGTCGCGGTGGCCGTGGCGGCGTCCCGTGTCCGCCGTGTCATCAGGAGGACGACCACGAAGACGGCCGGGGTCAACTTGATCGCGGTCGCTATGCCGATGCCGATTCCGGAGGGGCGGCCGAGGGCGGCCCGGTGCATGTCCGCGAGGACGAGAGCCAGCAGGAAAAGGTTGACCTGGCCCAGGAAGAATGTGTGCCAGACCGGTTCCAGAAGGAGGCCGGCGGCCACCACCACCACGATCGGGACGCGGCGGCCGGTCAGCCGGAGCGTCGTCCGGCATGCCCAGACGAAGGCCGCCAGCGAGGCCAGTTGCCACAGCAGGCGCGCGAAGGTCAGCGGCAGTTCGGAGAAAGGTGTGAACAAGGCCGCCATGAAAGGGGTGTTGGTGAACCAGTGGTCGGCGAGCTGCTCCTGGTAGAGGGCGGCGCCATCCGTTATGGCGTGGCCTCCCAGCCAGTAGATGCGGAAGTCCAGCGAGTCGTACCCGATGGAGAAGACCACGATTGCCAGGACTTGTATCACCAGCACCAATGACGCCGAGCGCTTCATGTCAAGTAACGGTGCCGGTCGCACCTGTCGGCGGTCATCGGGCTGTCGAACACATTTGTGAATGGCGCCTGTAGCCCGTGGGATTACGCCTCTGGGCCAATGTGCCCGGGAGGGGCCGCGGTTACGATCGGCGCATGTCCGCCCTGCCGCTGCGCCGAGTCCGCCGCATCACGGGGACGGTGCTGGCCTGGTGCGGCGCCCTCCTCTACCCCGGCGTGCTGTACGTCACCGTCTCCGCCGGGAGGGCCGGCTTCGAGGACGGCTTCATCGCTGTCTCCGCCGTTCTCACCGTCCTGGTCATGGCGCTGCTGAGGCGGAACCCGCTGCCCGCCCACGCGGTCCTGCTCGCCGCCTGGATCCTCGCCGTGCTGGAGATGCCCAACGGGACGGTCGTCGGCCTGCTGGTCCTGTTCACCGACGTCTCGGTCGGCTACATCGCGGTCACCCGTCCGCGGAAGGTCTCGGTCTCCGTCGCCGCCGTGACGTTCGTGCTCCAGGGGCTGTCCATCTCCGCGTTCCTGTCCGCGAACGAAGTGCTCCCGATGACGCTCATCCTGGCGATGGCCATCACCTGGATGGCGGGCAACTCGATCCAGGTGCGCCGGGTGCATGCCGAGGCGATGCGCGTGCAGGCGACGGCTCAGGCGGTCGCGGCGGAGCGGCTCCGGATCGCGCGCGAGCTGCACGACATGGTCGCGCACAGCATCGGCATCATCGCGATCCAGGCCGGCGTGGGCGGACGGGTGATCGACACCCAGCCGGGGGAGGCCCGCAACGCGCTGGACGCCATCGAGGCCACCAGCCGCGAGACCCTGTCCGGGTTGCGGCGGATGCTCACCGCGCTCCGCCGGGACGGCGCGGGAACCGTCCCGCTCGGCCCGACTCCCGGGCTGGACGACATGGCGAGCCTCGCGGAGGCGACGGCGGACGCCGGCGTCCGGGTCGACATCCGTATGAAGGGCGAACGCAGGCCCCTCCCGCCCGATGTCGACCTTTCCGCGTACCGGATCGTCCAGGAGGCGGTCACGAACGTCGTCCGGCACGCGGGCACGGACCATTGCCGCGTGACGATCGACCACCGCGACGGCGAGCTGGCCATCGAGGTGGCGGACGACGGGCACGGCGGCATGGTCGGCACCGGGTACGGGCTCGTCGGGATGCGGGAGCGCGTCTCCCTCCTGCGCGGGGAGTTCGCCGCCGGGCCGCGCCCCGGGGGCGGGTTCCGGGTGGCGGCGCGGATACCGCTGGAGGGCCGGTGACGATCCGTGTCGTCCTCGCCGATGACCAGCCGCTGATCCGCGCGGGGCTGCGCGTCCTCATCGCCGACACCCCCGACCTGGAGATCGTCGGCGAGGCCGGGACGGGGGCCGAGGCGGTCGCGCTGGTGGAGGACGTCCAGCCCGATGTCGTCGTCATGGACATCCGCATGCCCGGCATGGACGGCATCGAGGCCACGCGCCGCATCACGACCGCCCACGTCATCATGCTGACCACGTTCGACGACGACGAGTACGTCTACGGTTCGCTGAGGGCGGGCGCCAGCGGGTTCCTCGTCAAGGACATGGCGCTGGAGGAGATCCTCGCGGCGATCCGCGTCGTCGCCCGGGGCGACGGGCTCATCGCGCCCGGCGTCACCAAGCGGCTGATCGAGGAGTTCGCCGCTCGTCCCGAACCGGCGGGACGCCGGGGGCCCGAGCGGATCGACGGGGTCACCGGGCGCGAGCGCGAAGTCCTGACCCTGGTCGGACGCGGCATGTCCAACCAGGAGATCGCCGAGGAGCTTTACATCAGCGTGGCGACCGCCAAGGCGCACGTCGCCCGCCTGCTCGCCAAACTCGACGCCCGCGACCGCGTCCAGCTCGTCATCATCGCCTACGAGCTGGGGCTCGTCGCGCCCCCTACGGGCGGTAGTACTACCTGACGTGGTGACCTCGGTCTCGGTCGGATAACCTTAAAGGCGTGAAGGGTCTGGGAGAGCTTGAACGCACGGTCATGGAGGTCCTGTGGGCGCGGGAGGACGCCGGCCACCAGGCGGCGACGGCGCGTGACGTGAGCCGCGCGCTCGCTAGCGACCGGGACCTCGCGCACACTACGGTCATGACCGTGCTGGACAGGCTTGCCAAGAAGAACTTCCTCGAGCGCGAGCGCGACGGCCGCGCGTGGCGCTACCACCCGGTCGCGAGCCGCGAGATGTACGTGACCGAGCTGATGCTGGGCGCCCTGAACGAGACCGGTGACCGGGACGCGGCGCTCGCGCACTTCGTCCGGTCCGTCTCGCGGGACGAGGTCGACGTGATCCGGCAGACCCTCGCCGGTCTCATGAGCAAGGAACCACCCGCATGACCGGCGCCGCCCTGCTCGCATTGATCTCACTGGGGACCGTCGGCGGGGCGCACTTCCTGTCCCGTGCCCGGTGGACGTGGCGGGCTCCCCGCATCGGGATCGCGCTCTGGCAGGCCCTCGGGCTGTGCTGGGGCGTCGCCACGATCGGCGCGCTCCTCGGCCTCGCCCTCCTCCCATACCGCAAGGGCGTCCTCGGCGGGCTGCCCGGCCTCTACGACGACCAGGCCGCCCGGCTCGGCGCCGTCCAGGTCGCCGCGCTGCTCGGCGCGATCAGCCTGACCGGCGTGCTGCTGGTCATGCTGATGTTCGCGGTGCTGCGGGTCGTGCGGGCCCGGCGCCGACACCGGGCGCTGCTCGCGCTGGTGTCGCGCCGCGACTCGTCGGTGCCCGGCACCCTCGTCCTCGACCATCCCGGCGCCGCCGCGTACTGCGTGCCGGGCGTCCGCTCGCACAAGGTCGTCGTCAGCGCCGGGACGCTGGAGTTGCTCGACCGCGGCGAGCTGGCCGCGGTCCTCGCGCACGAGCGCGCGCACGCGCGCGAGCGGCACGACCTGGTGCTGCTGCCGTTCACGTCGCTGCGCCAGGTGTTCCCCCAGTTCCGGCTGGTCGGACGGTGCCTGGACGCGGTGGAGCTGCTGATCGAGATGGCCGCCGACGACCGCGCCCGGCACGGCCGCCCGGCCCGCGAGCTGGCGACCGCGCTGCTGCGCTTCGCCGCCGCCCGCCCCGCCGCCGCCCCGTCCGGGACCCTCGGGGTCGCGCACGGCGACATCCCGGTGATGGTGCGGGTGAACCGGCTGCTGGAGCCGCAGCCGGCGTCCCGGAAGGTCCGCGTCGCCGCGTCCGTCGCCGTCCCGGTCATCGCGGGGCTGCCGCTGCTCCTGCTGGTCCTGCCCCACTAACCCGCCCCCTGCCCGCGGTCCCGCTGTCCGCCGTCCCGCTGCCCGCCGTGCCGCTGCCCGGCCGGGACGGTGCCGTACTCGGTCATCCGCGCCTCCTTCAGATGTTGGTGTGCACGGGGTCGGTGGCGGACGTGCCGGACGCGGTGGCCGCCGGGGGGTTCGGGCGCCGCAGGACGAAGAGCGCGACGGCGAGTGCGGCGGTCAGGAGGCCGGCGGAGATCCCGAACGCCAGGTGGTAGCCGCCGGTGAGCGCGGTGGCGGTGTCGTGCCCGTCCGCGCGGAGGGCGCCGGTGCGGGACGCGGCGAGCGTGGTCAGGACCGCGACGCCGAGCGCCATCCCGACCTGCTGGACGGTGTTGAACAGGCCCGATGCGAGACCCGCGTCCTCGGGGCGTGCGCTCGACATGCCGAGGCCCGTCAGGGAGGGCAGGACGAGGCCCGCGCCCGCGGCCAGGACGAAGACGGGGAGCAGGTCGGTGACGTAGTCGGCGTCCACCGGGACGGTCGTGAGCCACGCCATCGCGCCGATCAGCAGCACCAGCCCGATCATCAGCACGGACCGCTCACCGATGCGGTTCGACAGGCGCGCCGACACGAACAGCGACACCGTGCCGATCGCCAGCGCCGCAGGCAGCATCGCCAGGCCGGTGTCGAGCGCGCTGTACCCGAGGACCTGCTGCATGTAGAGGGCGACGATCACCTGGAACGAGAACATCGCCGACAGGGTGAGCAACTGGACCGCGTACGCGCCCGACACGTTGCGGGAGCGCAGGATCCGCAGCGGCATCAGCGGGGTCGCGGCCCGCGCCTGCCGGACGGCGAAGCCCGCGAGGAGGAGCAGGGACACCGCGCCGAGGCCCAGCGTGTGCGGGGAGACCCAGCCGTGGCCCTCGACCTTGACGACGGTGTAGATGCCGAGCATCAGCCCGGACGTGACGAGCAGCGCGCCGGCGAGGTCGGCGCCGGCGGCGAGGCCGATGCCGCGGTCGCGGGGGAGCGCCGGGAGGGCGAGCAGCATGGTGGCGAGGCCGATCGGCAGGTTGATCAGGAAGATCCAGTGCCAGCTCAGCGCGTCGGTGAGGACGCCGCCGAGCACCTGCCCGATGGACGCGCCCGCCGCGCCGGTGAAGCTGAAGATCCCGATGGCCTTGGCCCGCTCGCGGGCGCCGGTGAACAGCGTCACCAGGATGCCGAGCACGACCGCCGAGGCCAGCGCGCTGCCGACGCCCTGCAGCAGGCGCGCCGCGATCAGCAGGCCGGACGTGGTGGCCGCGCCCGCCAGCAGGGACGCCGCCGTGAAGACGGCGTTCCCGACGAGGAACAGCGTGCGGCGGCCGATGAGGTCGCCGAGCCGTCCGGCGAGGAGCAGCAGGCCGCCGAGCGGGATCAGGTAGGCGTTCATGATCCAGCTGAGCCCGGCGGGGGAGAAGCCGAGATCGTCCTGGATGGCGGGGGCCGCGACGGTCACGATGCTGCCGTCCAGGATCGTCATCAGCATCGTCGCCGACAGCACGCCAAGCGCCGCCCAGCGGGAGCGGAGCGGGGCGGCGAGCCGCGAGGGGAGCAGGGCGGCGAGCCGCGAGGGGAAGGTCGTCTCCGTGGTCATAGGAGAGACCGTAACAGATAGTTTTGTTAGAGACGATCCTTCACGGACTTATTTTGTGTGCTGCCGGACCCGGCGGGCCGGCAGCGGGCTCTCGACCGGGGTGCCCAGATGGCCCTCGACCAGGGTGTTCAGCGCGCGGACGAACACCTCGCGCTCGTCCGCCGGAAGCGAGCCCAGCGCCGCCTCGTGGACGCCGTCCGCGATCTCCCGGCTGCGGGCGGCGACCCGCGCGCCCTCCTCGGTGACCGCGATGATCCGGGCCCGCCGGTCCCTGGACGACGGGCGGCGCTCGGCGAGGCCCGCCTTCTCCAGGGCGTCCACCGTGACGACCATCGTGGTCTTGTCCATGTCGCCGATCTCCGCGAGCTGGATCTGGGTGCGCTCCTCCTCCAGTGCGTGGACGAGGACGCAGTGCATGCGCGGCGTCAACCCGATCTCGGCGAGCGCCGCCGTCATCCGGGTGCGCAGCACATGGCTGGTGCGGTCGAGCAGGAACGACAGGTCCGGTTTCGTCCGGCCGGGGGCCATCGAGGTCATGCGCCCAGCCTACCCAACTGGTTCCGTTCTGGATTATCTGTGAGCACCTGCTTCTCGTCGTCTATGCTGGTGCCGTGCACCGCACCGCGTGTCAGAGCTGGTGGCCGTCCTAGGACGGCCGACACTCGCGCATGCCATCGGGCCGTCCGCTGGACGGCCCTTCTCTCTTCCTCCGCGGGGTCTGCCGGTGGCCGGCCGACTGGAAACAGCCGACCGGAGACAGAGGAGAGACCATGGAGACCACCCCCGAAGCCCGGACCCGCGAACTGGAGACGCGCATCGCCGCGGACCCCGGCGCGTTCCGCGTCCTGACCGGCGACCGCCCGACCGGGCCGCTGCACCTCGGCCACTACTTCGGCACCCTCGCCAACCGCGTCCGGCTCCAGCGGGCGGGCGTCGAGCTGTTCGTCGTCGTCCCCGACTACCAGGTGCTCACCGACCGGGACGTCGCCGACCGCCTGTCCGAGCACGTCGAGGGACTCGTCGCCGACTACCTGGCCGCCGGGATCGACCCGGCCGCGGCGACGATCTTCCGGCACAGCGCCGTCCCCGCCCTGAACCAGCTCATGCTGCCGTTCCTGTCGCTGGTGTCGGTCGCCGAACTCGGCCGCAACCCGACCGTGAAGGACGAGATCGCGTCGTCGCGGCAGGCGTCGGTCAGCGGGCTGATGTTCACCTACCCCGTCCACCAGGCCGCCGACATCCTGTTCTGCAAGGCGAACCTCGTCCCCGTCGGCCGGGACCAGCTCCCGCACCAGGAGATCACCCGGACGGTCGCGCGCCGCTTCAACGAGCGCTACGCGCCGGTCTTCCCCGTACCGGACGCGCTGCTGTCCGCCGCGCCGCTCCTGCTCGGGACGGACGGCCAGAAGATGAGCAAGAGCCGCGGCAACGCGATCGCGCTGTCCGCCGGGCCGGACGAGACCGCCCGGCTGATCAGGCGCGCGGTGACCGACACCGACCGGCACATCACCTACGAGCCCGGGACCCGCCCGCAGGTGGCGAACCTCGTCCTGCTCGCCGCGCTCTGCCAGGACCGCGACCCGCACGCGGTCGCCGCCGAGATCGGGGACGGCGGCGGCGCCGCGCTGAAGAAGGTCGTCGCGGACTCGGTCAACGAGTTCCTCCGCCCGATGCGCGCCCGCCGCGCCGACCTCATCGCCGACCGCGCGTACCTGCGCGGCGTCCTCGCCGAAGGCGGCGCCCGCGCCAACGCCGTCGCCGACCACACCCTCCAGGAGGTACGCACGGCCATGGAGTCCTAGGGCGCGGAGTCCTAAGGCCGGAAGAGCCTCAGGACGGGAGTTCTCCGCATCGGACCTCAGCGCGGGGCGATGCCGCGCAGGACGATGGCCACCAGGTCGTCCGCCGTGTCCGCGAGGACGCGGCGGGCGATGTTCTCGCCCTGGAAGAGGGCCGACAGCACCGGCTCGTGGCATGCGCCGACGATCATGGACGTGGCCGCGTCCACCGGTGCGTCCGGGGCGAGGCGGCCGAGGTCGCGCTCGGCCCGCAGGTAGCCGGCGAGCCGGGACCGCCAGTCCGCGTCGCCGCCGCTCAGCGCCGAGAACCGGGCGAGGACCTCGGGCCGCGCGACCAGGCCGGCCAGCGCGGGCACCAGCGCGTTGTGCGCGACCAGCCCGTGCCGGACATAGGCCCGCAGGTTCTCCTCGATCGTCCCGCTGCCGGCCTCGGGCAGCGGGTCGAGCGTGCGCCCGGCCGACTCCGCGTGGGCGCGCAGGGCGTGCGCGAGCAGGTCCTCCTTGTCGGCGAAGTGGTTGTAGAGGACGCCGTCGGCGACGCCGGCCTCCCGCGCGATCGCCCGGACGGTCAGCCCCGCCGTCCCGCGCTCGGCCATCATCCGCGCGGCCGTGGCGATCAGGTGCTCGCGCAGGGACCGGTCGCCGGCGCGCAGCGCGGCCGCTCTTCGAGGAGACATCACCGCGCATCGTATTCGCCGGGATCGGCCCCGTGGGCGGCCGGTCCGGGGAGGTTCATCGCCGCGCCGTGACCAGTAGCGCCGTGCTGCGCAGCCGGACGGCGCCGTCGCGTTCGAACGGGCGCATCGCGTCCGTGAGCGCGTCGACCAGGTCGCCGCCGGCGCCGTAGTTGTAGCGGATCGGGCCCCAGGCGGCGAAGAACTCCGCCGCGTCCCGGGCATCCCGTCCCCAGATCTGCTCGGCCGCCGTCCTGCGGCAGCCGACGTCGCGGAACCCGGCCGCGCCGAGCAGCTCCCGGACACGGTCCGGGTCGGACAGCGACAGGGGGCCGTCGTGCCCGATCGGCGCCTCCTCGCGCGGTGGCAGCGCGGCGAAGACCGCCGGGAGGTCGGTCTCGCCGAGCGGCGCCATCGACACGAACGCCAGGCGCCCGCCCTCCCGCAGCGCCCGCCGGATGTTCCCGAACGCGGCGACGGGGTCGGCGAAGAACATGACCCCGACCCGGCTGACCGCGACGTCGAAGCCGCCGTCCGGGAACGGGTGCACCTGCGCGTCGCCCTGCTCGAACGCCGCGTTGGCGACGCCCTCCTCCCGCGCGAGTGAGCGGGCGCGAGCGAGCATCGGGCCGGACAGGTCCACGCCCGTCGCGCGGCCGAGTCGGGCCCGCCGCGCCGCGAGCCGCGTGACCTGCCCGTTCCCGCAGCCGATGTCGAGGACGCGGTCGCGCGGCCCGATCGCCGCCGCGTCCAGCAGGGCGTCGTTGAACCCGCCGTTGACCGCGTCGTACCGGTCGTGGTGCCCGGCCCAGTGCTCGCCCTCGTACCCGTTCCACGCCTCGGCCTGATGCGTGTTGACGATGTCCGCCATGTTGCCTCCCCGACGTGAACGCTTGTTCATGAACGTACGTTCATTTCCCTCGTCCGTCAAGTCGGTGACATATCGGTCATCCTGGGTCCTGTGACCACTGACAAGAGGGCGCTGAACCGGGCTCTGCTGGCACGGCAGATGCTGCTGGAGCGGCATGACCTACCCGTCCTGGACGCGATCGAGCATCTGGTCGGCATGCAGTCGCAGGCGCCGAACCCGCCGCACGTCGGGCTGTGGAGCCGGCTCACGGACTTCGCGTTCGACGAGGTCGGCGCGCTGATGACCGAGCGCAGCGCGCTGCGGATCGTGCTGATGCGCGGCACCCTCCACCTGGTCAGCGCCCGCGACGCCCGCGCGCTGCGCCCGCTGACCCAGGCGCTGCTCGACAACCACCTGAGGTCGCGGGCCCGCGACCTCGACGGCGTCGACCTCGCCGCGGTCACCGCGCACGCGCGCGGGCTGCTGGAGGAGGAGCCGCGCACCGACAAGGAACTCCGCGGCCTGCTGAGCGAGCGGTGGCCGGGGCACGACGCCGAACTGCTCAACTGGGCCGTCCGGTGCAGCCTGCCGCTGGTGCAGGTCCCGCCGCGCGGCATCTGGGGCGCCTCGGGGGCCGCGCGGCACACGACGCTCGACACCTGGCTGGACGGCCGCCCGGCGGCCGAGACCTCGCTGGACGACGTGGTGCTGCGCTACCTGGCGGCGTTCGGGCCGGCGAGCGTCCGGGACGTCCAGCAGTGGTCGGGGCTGACGCGGCTCGGCGAGGTCGTCGAGCGGCTGCGGCCGGGGCTGCTGGAGTTCCGCGACGACGGCGGCCGGACGCTCTACGACGTGCCGGACGCGCCGCGCCCCGACCCGGACACGCCCGTGCCCGTCCGGTTCGTCCCGGACTTCGACAACCTGCTGCTCTCGCACGCCGACCGGTCCCGGATCATCAGCGAGGAGCACCGCAAGCGCGTCTTCACGATCAACGGCATCATCCGCGCGACGTTCCTCGTGGACGGCTTCGTCCACGGCATGTGGAAGATCGAGAAGAAGCGCCGTGAGGCGGTGCTGCGCATCGACGCGTTCGCCCCGGTCCCGAAACGGGAGCGCGCAGCCCTGGAGGAGGAGGGAATGCGCCTCCTCGCCGCCGCCCACCCGCAGGCCGAGTCGCACACCGTCGACTTCCGTTGACCTGCGGCGTGTTGTTGTTATGGCGGGCCGGATAACAACAACACGCCGCAGGTCAACTTTTGGGGTCGGGGGCGCAGGGGGCCTTTTGGTCCGGGTCCAGGGAGGACAGGAGGGCGTGGAGCGTCTCGCGGAACTGGAGCATTTGCTCGCGGGTCAGCGGGTCGAACAGGTGGCGCCTGACCTCGCCGACATGGCCGGGCGCCGCCTCGCGCAGGACGGCGTAGCCCTCGTCGGTGAGTCGCGCGATCGTGGTGCGGCGGTCGCCGTCGTGCTTGCAGCGGCTCACCCAGCCGGCCTCCTCCAGCCGGTTCACGGCGTGCGAGAGGCGGCTCGGGGACGAGTGGACGATCTCGGCGAGCGCGGTCATCGTCAGCGCGCGGCCGGGCGCCTCCGACAGCATCGCCAGGATCATGTAGTAGGCGTGCGGCATGCCGGAGTCGCGCTGCAGCTGCCGGTCGAGGGCCTCGTTGAGCAGCCGCGACGTCCACAGGAAGGCGCGCCAGGTCTCCTGCTCCTCGTCGTCCAGCCAGGGCGTCTCGGTCATGCGTCCAGTCTATCCGAACACTTGAACCCTCAAGGCTTGAAAGTTAAATTATTTTCGGGTTATGGTTGAGCCTTCAAGTAAAAGGAGACTGACATGACCCGGATGCCCGTGCTCTACCTCAGCCACGGCGCGCCGCCGCTCGCCGACGACGCCCGGTGGACCGGTCAGCTCGCCCGCTGGGCGGCCGAACTGCCGAAGCCGGAGGCGATCCTCATGGTGTCGGCGCACTGGGAGGAGGCGCCGGTGAGCATCGGCGCCACCCGGCGGGTGCCGCTCGTCTACGACTTCTGGGGCTTCCCCGAGCACTACTACAGCGTCCGCTATGACGCGCCCGGTGCTCCCGAGCTGGCCGCTGACCTGCGCAAGCTCGTTCCCGGCGTGCACCAGGACGAGGAGCGCGGGCTCGACCACGGCGCCTACGTCCCGCTCGTGGAGATGTATCCGGACGCCGACGTCCCGGTGCTGCAGATGTCGATGCCGACGCTGGAGCCGGAGCGGCTCTTCGACCTCGGGCGGAGCCTCGCGCCGCTGCGCGACCAGGGCGTGCTGATCGTCGGGAGCGGTTTCACCACGCACAACCTGCGGGAACTGCGCCCCGACCCGGACGCCGCGCCGCCCGCCTGGTCGGCGGAGTTCGACGAGTGGACCGACCGCGCCGTCAAGGGCGGCGACATCGACGCCCTGCTCGACTTCCGCGCCAAGGCGCCCGCGGCGCGCATCGCGCACCCGCGGACCGAGCACTTCGCGCCGCTGTTCGTGTCGCTCGGCGCCGACGCGGGGGACGCGTCCGACCGCCGGGCGGTGATCGACGGCTACTGGCTCGGGCTGGCGAAGCGCTCGTTCCAGTTCGGGTGACTTGTCACGTTCCGTCCGATTGGCGGGCGGCGGTCAGGAGGCCGCGTCGCCCATCCGGGCGAAACCGGTGCGCCAGGACGTGACCTGCGGCTTCCAGCCGAGGTCCAGCGCCTTGGCGTTGGACGCCGGACGGCCCGTCGCCGCGGCGTGCTTCCCGGCGCTGCCCGGGTGCGGGGCGCCGATGGCCGCGCTGTAGACGGGCAGCCAGTCCGCGGTGGTCACGGGCTCGTCGTCCACGATGTTCACGGCGCCGGCCGGCCAGTCGAGGGCCGCGAGCGCCGCCGACGCGGCGTCCTCGGTGTGCACGAACGACGTCCACGAGGGCGCCTGGCGCAGCGTGCCCGCGCGCACCCGCTCGGCGATCGCGCCGTCCGGGGCGTACCAGGTGCCGGGGCCGTAGAGCGCGCCGTAGCGCAGCACGACGCCGCGCGGCATCTCGCCGACCGCGTCCTCCAGCGCCGCGACGCCCTTGTACGGCGGGACGGACGAGTCGAGCGGGTCGGTCTCGACGGCCGGCGCGGCGCCCGGCACGTACAGCCACGCGATGCTCTGCGCGATCATCGTCTCGACGCCGGCGGCCAGCGCGGCGTCCACCAGGTTGCGGGTGCCGGTGATGCGCAGCTGCGAGTTGGCGTCGAAGTCCTCCGCGCCGAGGTCGGTGAGCTGGTGGATCACGGCGTCCGGGCGCTGCGCGGCGACGGCGTCGTGCACCGCCGCGGCGTCGAACATGTCCACGATGACCGGCTCGGCGCCGAGATCGCGGAGCAGGCCGGCGCGTTCGGTGCGGCGCGTCGTCCCCGCGACCTCGTGGCCCGCCTGGACGAGCAGCGGGATCAGCCGGCGACCGACCACTCCGGTCGCTCCGGCGAGGAGAATCTTCAAGGGGGTACCTCCGCGACTGTCACGCCATTGATCGGATCGGGCGTGCGAGGTCTCTGCCTGCACTGCCCCTCTGCCTGCACTCTGGATGTTGCCTGCACTGCGCATGTTGCCCGCACTGCGCCTGTCACCTGCACCGCGCCCGGCGTTCGGCATGGTAGTCCCCCTGCGTCCGGCCGGACGAAGTCGGACGAGCCGCGCCGCCCCCCGGAGCGTCGTCCGTCAATGAGCGTACCGCCGGGAACCGCCCGAACGCGTTTCACACTTGGCGCGGATGAGAATTGATGTCCTGCGACGGGTCCGGCCAAAGCGGAGGAATGCGTACATGAGGATCACACTTGTCCGGGGCGACATCACCGAGCAGGAGGTCGACGCGGTCGTGAACGCGGCCAACTCGTCGCTGTTAGGCGGTGGCGGGGTGGACGGAGCCATCCACCGCAGGGGCGGCGCGGAGATCCTGGACGAGTGCCGCAGGCTGCGCGCCTCCCACTACGGCGGCGGGCTGCCGACCGGGCAGGCCGTCGCGACGACGGCCGGGCGGCTGCCCGCCCGCTGGGTGATCCACACGGTGGGGCCGGTGTACTCCCGGTCCGAGGACCGGTCCGCGCAGCTGGTCTCCTGCTACCGGGAGTCGCTGCGCGTCGCCGACGAGCTGGGCGCCCGCTCGGTCGCCTTCCCGGCCGTGTCGGCGGGCATCTACGGCTGGCCGATGGAGGACGCAGCCCGTATCGCCGTCGGCACCGTCCGCGCGACCGCGTCCCAGGTCGTCGACGCCCGCTTCGTCCTGTTCACGTCGGACGTCTACGCGGCCTTCGAGAAGGCCGTGGCGATGCCCTAGCCGTGTTCCTCCTTAATCGTCCTTCTTCGCCGGGGGGACGACCAGGACCGGGCGGCGCGCGTGGTGCAGGACACGGGTCGAGACGCTGCCGAGGATGACCGACCGGGCACCCGCGAGACCGCGCGAACCGGTGACGATCAGGGACGCGTCCAGCTCGTCGGCGACGTCCACGATGGCGGCCCACACGGGTCCGCCGCCGCGCTCCGCCCGGATCGTCACGTCGGTCAGCCCGGCGGCGATCGCGAGGTCGGCGCCCTTGCGCGCGAGCTGCTCGGCCTGCTTCTCCTCCTCGTACTTGTCACCGGGGGCCTCGGCGGTGACCGGCACCGCGGCGGCCAGCGGCGCCCAGCTGAGCTGGGTCAGCAGCGGCTCCCACACCGTCATCACCACGGCCGGCTCCGCCTTGAGGTGGCGGGCGGCGTACTGGACCGCGGCCTGGGAGTCGTCAGAACCGTCAAAGGCGATCAGAACTGTCATACCCCCACCATGTCCAAGATCGTTCGACCTGGAACCCGTACGGGGCGGGTAGTGGCCGATCTCTCAGCCCGGACGCGCTCGACCGGCGGTGCTCGACCGGCGGTGCTCAGCCGGCCGCGGGGGCGCTGCCGGGGCCGGGCGGGCCGGCGAACGCCTGCGCGACGTCCAGCCAGCGGTCGGCGTCCGGGCCGGTCGCGACGAGGGCGGCGTCCGCGCGGTGGCGGCGCTGGGCGACCACGTGGCAGAAGTCGAGGGCCGGGCCGGTCACGGACTGGCGCGCGTCCGCCGGCCCCCACGTCCACTCCTCGCCGCCGGGGCCCGCCAGCACGACGCGGAACTCCTCGGCCGGCGGCTCCAGGCCCCGGTTGCGGAACGCGAAGTCGCGGGTCCGGACGCCGATGTGCGCGACGTGGCGGAGCCGGTGGGTGGGTTCGCGCCGCGCGCCGAGCGCGTCGGCGACGTCCTCGCCGTGCGCCCAGCTCTCCATCAGCCGCGCGGTCGCCAGCGTCGCGGCGCCCATCGGCGGGCCGAACCAGGGGAGCCGCGTGCCCGGCGGGACGGCGGCGAGGGCCGCCACCATCCGGCGGCGCCCGTCGCGCCAGCGGGCGAGAAGGTCCGCCGGGCTGTCCCGCGCGCCCTCCCGCGCGCCCGTCTCGACATAGCCGCCGGGGTCGGCGAGCGCCGCCTCGACGAGCTTCGCGAACGCGCCGGCGTCGGTCGCCGCGACGACGGCCTGGTCATCGGTCCAGGCGAGGTGGGCGATCTGGTGCGCGATCGTCCAGCCCTCGGCCGGGGTCGGGTCCGCCCACCGGGCGGCGGGCAGCGGCGCGACCAGGGCGTCGACGGAGTCGCCCTCGGCGGCGAGATCGGTGAGCAGAGAGTGCAGATCCGGCATTTCGCCAGGATCGCCGGTCGCGCCGCCGCCGGTACAGGACCGGCCCCTACAAACCCGAACGTGATTCTTTAGCCGAGGAGCGCGCGGGCGGCGGCGTAGTCGGCCTTGCCGTTGGGCAGCCGCAGGCCCTGGTCCGTGCGGACGAACGCCTTCGGGATCTTGTAGCGGGCCAGGTGGGCGGCGCAGCCCTCGCGCAGTTCGTCGTCGGCCGGGGCTCCGGCGGGGCTCAGCACCGCGACGATCTCCGTCCCCCAGCGCTCGCTCGGCCGGCCGACGACCAGCGCGTCCGCGACGCCCGGCAGCGCGCACAGCACCGACTCGACCTCCTCCGCGAACACCTTCTCCCCGCCGGTGTTGATCGTGGTCGCCTCCCGTCCGTGGACTTCGACGGTGCCGTCCGCGAGCAGCCGCGCCCGGTCGCCCGGCACGACGAGGCGATCGCCGTCCACCGTGAGGAACGTGGACGCCGTCTTCACCGGGTCGCCGAGGTAGCCGAGCGGGATCGAACCGCCGCCCTTGGCCAGCCAGCCCATCTCGTCCTCGCCGGGCGCGAGGCGCCGGGACCGGTCGGCCGACAGCACGGCCGTCCCCGGCGCCACCGCGAACGTCTTCGCCGACGAGCCGCTGCGCGTCACCTGGAAACCGGACTCCGACGACCCGAGGACGTCCACGATCCGGGAATGGGGGAGCAGTTCCAGCATCCGCGCCTTCACGCCGGGGCTGATCGCGGCGGCCGAGTTCACGAACGAGCGGAGCGTGCCCAGGTCGTGCGGGCGGGCCTCCAGCGCCTCGACGATCGGCCGGGCGAACGCGTCGCCGACGAGGGGCATCCGGGTGACGCGCTCGCGTTCGGCGGTGGCCATCAGGCCGGCGGCGTCCAGGCCGTCCACCCGGTCGGGGAACACCACGCATCCGCCGCCGCACCACGCGCCGAGCGCCGACCACGTGCCCGCACCGTGCATCATCGGCGGGCCGACCAGGACCCGGACGTCGCTGCGGACCGCCCGCGCGACCGCCTCGCCGAGATCGGTGACCGGTGCGCCGTCGCGGCGCCGCAGGCCGAGCGGGCCGAGCATCAGGTCGCCGATCCGCCACAGCACGCCCTTCGGCATGCCCGTCGTGCCGCCCGTGTAGAGGATGTGCAGGTCGTGCGCGTCGGGCCGGACCGGCAGCGGGTCGGACGACGCCTTGGCGAGGGCGTCCTCGTAGTCGAGCGCGCCGGGCAGGAGCGGAGCGCCGGACTCGTCCGCCACCTGGAGGAGCAGCGGACGGCCGCCGGACTGGTCGCCGAGTTGCCCGCCGAGCCGTCCGGCGAGCCGCTCCGTGACGCGTCCGATCGCGTCCGCGAACCGCGCGTGGTAGATCACGGCGGCCGGCCGGGCGTCGCCGAACAGGTGGGCGAGCTCGTCGTCCACGTACCGGTAGTTGACGTTGAACGGCGCCACGCGGGCCTTGTGCGCGCCGAGCAGGCCCTCCAGGTACTCGGGGCCATTGTGCAGGTAGAGGGCCAGATGGTCGTGCGGCGACTCCCACGGCTCGGACGCCGTGCCGCGCAGGCCGAGACCGTGCCCGTGCAGGACGTTCGCCAGCCGCCGCGTCCGGTCGGTGAGCTCCCGCCAGGTCGTCCGGCGGTCGCGCCACACCAGGCATTCGCGGTCGGGGATCGCGGCGGCGATGGCCTCGTGCAGGGTCGCCAGGTCGAGCATCGGCATTCTCCTCGGGGGACGGCGTGGGCAGCACCGTAACCGATAACTTACCGAATCGCGTTCGGTGGGGTGGGGGGACATATCCAGAGCGGCCCGGCGTACAGGGCATAGGGGGCGAGACGGAACAATTACCGGGTGCCCCCAGCCCGCAAGCCGCGAGGAGAGGTGACTCGCGGCACCACCGCCCCGAACCGCCTGCGCCGCGTCGACCGCTGGATCACCGCCACCCAGGCGGGCCCGCTGCGCATCGGCGGCCGCCCGCTGGTCGTCGACCTCGGGTACGGCGCCTCCCCGGTCACCACGTTCGAGCTCTACTCGCGCCTGCGCGCCGTCTCCCCGCGGCTGGAGGTCGTGGGGATCGAGATAGAGCCCGAGCGGGTCACGGCCGGCCTCACCCTCCTCGCCGCCCTCCGCGAACCCCCCGAACCGCCGGACCCGCCGCCGCCGAAGCAGGCCGAGGGGGCGAAAGGAGCCAAGGGCCCCAAAGGAGTCAAAGGGCGCGAAGAGCACGGAGGGCCGGGCGCCTACGAGGGGCTGTCGTTCCGGCGCGGCGGGTTCGAGTTGCCGGTTCCGCGTCCGCCCGCGCTGGTCAGGGCCTTCAACGTGCTGCGGCAGTACGACGAGCCGGCGGCCTGGCACGCATGGGACGATCTGCGCGAGCGCCTCGCGCCCTCCGGCGTCCTCGTGGAAGGGACGTGCGACGAGATCGGGCGCCGCGCGGTCTGGGTGACCGTCACCAAAGACGGCCCCCAGACCATCACGTTCGCGGCCCATCTGCCCTCGCTGGAGCGTCCGTCCGTGCTGGCGGAACGGCTGCCGAAGACGCTCATCCACCGGAACGTGCCCGGAGAACCCGTGCACGCTCTGCTGACCGCGTTCGACCGCTGCTGGGCGACCGCCGCACCGCATTCGGCGTTCGGCCCCCGCGCGCGCTGGGTCGAGGCCGTGTCGCTGCTGGCGCGGACCCATCCGGTCCTTACGCGCCCGCCCTACGGCGGACGACACCGGTGGCGCCTCGGTGAGGTCACCTTCCCCTGGAAAGCGGTCGCACCGCCGACGCACGACGTCCGGTGAAGCGTTGCCCGCCGCGCGGTCTTACTCGCCGCGCGGTCTTACTCGCCGTGCGGTCTTACTCGCCGTGCGGTCTTACTCGCGGTGGAGCTTGTAGGGGGCGGCCTGCACGCGCGGCTGGACGTCGATCCGGTCGATGTTGACGTGCGGCGGACGGGTAACGGCCCAGGCGACGCAGTCGGCGACGTCCTCGGCGACCAGCGGCTCCGAGACGCCCTGGTACGGCTTGGCGGCCCGCTCCTCGTCCCCGCGGAACCGGACCAGCGAGAACTCCTCCGTCTTCACCATCCCCGGCGCGATCTCGGTGATCCGGACCGGCTCGGCGCACAGCTCCAGCCGCATCACGTCGTTGACCGCGTAGGCGGCGTGCTTGGCCGCGTTGTACCCGCCGCCGCCCTCGTACGGGACGTGCGCGGCGAGCGAGGTGACGTTCACCACATGGCCGACGCCGCTCTCGATCAGCTTCGGCAGGATCGCCTTGGTCACCCGCACGAGGCCGAGGACGTTCGTGTCGTACATCGCCTGCCAGTCGGCGAGGTCGGCGGTCGCGACGCTGTCCAGGCCGAGGGCGCCGCCCGCGTTGTTGACCAGCACGTGGCAGGTGTCGACCGCCGCCGCGAGCGCGTCCACCGACTCCTGCGAGGTCACGTCCAGGGTGACGGGCGCGACCCGGCCGGCGCCCGGCACGGACTCGGCGATCTCCTTGGCGAGGGCGTCGAGGCGGTCGCGGCGCCGCGCCGCGAGCACGACGTTGAACCCCTCCGCCGCCAGGCGCTTCGCCGTGGCGGCCCCGATCCCGCTGCTTGCTCCGGTCACTATCGCGGTCTTACGCATGCGTCCAGGGTCCCAGACGCAGGCCGCGGCACCCCCGGGCGGGCGGGCGACCGGTGGGGTCGATCACTGTGGCGTTAAGTCACGGTTGTCCCCCTTGCTGAGGGAACACCTGACACGGTCGATAGGTTGCACTACCGGAGGTGGTGTGCAGTGTCGCGTCGTATCAACCGGGTTGCGACGGTCAGTGTCCATACTTCCCCCCTTGACCAACCTGGTACGGGCGACGCGGGCGGCATGAACGTCTACATCGTCGAGGTCGCCAAGCGGCTGGCCGCGAGGGGCGTGGAAGTCGACATCTTCACCCGGGCGACCTCGCGGGCACTGCCCCCGGTCGTCGAGCTCGCCCCGGGTGTCCTGGTCCGCAACGTGGTCGCCGGGCCGTTCGAGGAACTGGACAAGACCGAGCTGCCCCGCCATCTCTGCGGCTTCACCTCCGGTGTGCTGCGCGTCGAGGCGGCGCACGACCCGGGCCACTACGACCTCCTGCACACGCACTACTGGCTGTCCGGACAGGCCGGGTGGGCGGTCAAGCAGCGGTGGGGCGTACCGCTCGTCCACTCCATGCACACGATGGCGAAGGTCAAGAACGCCGCCCTCGCGGACGACGACAAGCCGGAACCCGCCGAACGCCTCCTCGGTGAGGAGCAGGTCGTGGCGTCGTCCGACCACCTCGTCGCGAACACCGCCAAAGAGGCCCACGAACTCGTCGGCCTCTACGGCGCCGACCCGTCCCGCGTGGCGACCGTCAGCCCCGGCGTCGACCTGTCGATGTTCCGTCCCGAGTCGCCGATCCTCGCCCGCGGCGCCGGACTCCTGCCGCACCGCACCGGCCCCGCCCGGCGCCGGCTCGGCCTGCCCCGGGACGCGTACGTGCTGCTGTTCGTCGGCCGGATCCAGCCGCTCAAAGCGCCGGACGTCCTGCTGCGCGCCGTCGCCCGCATGCTCGCGGACGACCCGGCGCTGCGCTCCAAGCTCGTCGTCGCGGTGGTCGGCGGCCCGTCCGGTTCCGGCCGCTGCCGCCCCGAGGGGCTCCAGTCCCTCGCCGCCCGGCTCGGGATCTCCGACGTCATGCGCTTCGAGCCGCCGAGCCCGCAGCACGAGCTGGCCGACTGGTACCGGGCGGCGGACGTCACCGTCGTCCCGTCCCACAGCGAGTCGTTCGGGCTCGTCGCCGTCGAGTCCCAGGCGTGCGGGACGCCCGTCGTCGCGTCCCGCGTCGGCGGCCTGTGCACGGCCGTCGCGGACGGCGAGTCCGGCGTGCTGATCCCCGGCCACGACCCGGCCGACTACGCCGCCGTCCTGCGCCGCCTGCACGCCGAACCCGGCCGGCACGCCCGCCTCTCGCGGGGGGCCGTCCGACACGCGGCCGGCTTCGGCTGGGACGCCACCGTCGACCGCCTCCTCGACGTGTATACCGGTGCCATGTCCATTCCGGCCGTTCCCGTCCCCGTCGCTGCGGAGGTCACAGCTTGAGCCGCGTCGAAACGATCCGGGAGACGCTGAAGGCGGCCGAGCTGGAGTTCGACGAGCCGCGCGAGAACGCGTTCTTCGTCAAGCTCCCCGGCCAGCACAAGCTCGCCACCATGACGTGGCTGATCGTCGGCGACCACTCCCTGCACGTCGAGGCGTTCTTCTGCCGCCGCCCCGACGAGAACCACGCCGAGTTCTACCGGTTCCTGCTGGAGAAGAACGGCCGCATGTACGGGGTCGCCTTCGCCCTGGACGACGTCGGCGACGTCCACCTCGTCGGCAAGCTGCCCCTGGAGGGCATCTCGCCGGAAGAGATCGACCGCATCCTCGGCTGCGTCCTCACCTACTCGGACGAGAACTTCGACAAGGCCCTGGAACGCGGGTTCAAGTCGTCCATCCAGCGCGAGTGGGACTGGCGCGTCAAGCGCGGCGAGAGCCTCGCCAACCTCCAGGCGTTCGCCTCCTTCGCGGACCCGGCCAACCGCGAGTGACCCGCCCAGGGCCGATAGGCTCTGGAGCATGGCGACCTTGGTATTGCTGCGGCATGGCGAAAGCGTCTGGAACGCGGAAGGGCTGTTCACCGGCTGGGTGGATGTCGACCTTTCCACGAAGGGCGAAAGCGAGGCGACCCGCGGCGGCGACCTGCTGCTCGACGCCGACATCACCCCCGACGTGGTGCACACCTCCCTGCTGAAGCGGGCCATCCGCACCGCCAACATCGCCCTCGACGTGGCCGACCTTCTCTGGATCCCGGTCGAGCGCTCCTGGCGCCTGAACGAGCGCCACTACGGCGCCCTCCAGGGCAAGAACAAGGCGCAGACGCGCGAGGAGTTCGGCGAAGAGCAGTTCATGACCTGGCGCCGCTCCTACGACACCCCGCCGCCGCCGATCAAGGACGACGACCCGCTGTCGCAGGTCAACGACCTGCGGTACGCCGAGCTGCCGTCCGAGCTGATCCCGCGCACGGAATGCCTCGCCGACGTCGTCGACCGCCTGCTGCCGTACTGGTACGATTCGGTCGTCCCGGACCTGGCCGCGGGCAAGACCGTCCTGGTCGCCGCGCACGGCAACTCGCTCCGCGCCATGGTCAAGCACCTGGACGACATCTCCGACGAGCAGATCGTCGGCCTCAACATCCCGACCGGCATCCCGCTCGTCTACGAGCTGGACGACGACTTCACCCCGCTCAAGCGCGGCGGCGAGTACCTCGACCCGGCCGCCGCCAAGGCCGCGATCGAGGCCGTCAAGAAGCAGGGCGCCGCCAAGAAGGACGACCCCAAGCCCCCCACCCCGCCCGTCCCGCCCTCCAAGGACGCCAAGGACGCCAAGCCCAAGGGCCGGACGAGGCGCGGCCGCAAGAAGTAGCCCGGCACGAGGGGCCGCCCCGGTGGCGGCCCCTCAACCGCCGAACGCCGAGAAGAATCCGCTGGCGACCACCGGGAGCCCGGCGAAGGCCGCGGCCCGGTCGCCCACGCGCACGCCCGCGCCTGCTTTTCCGTCGCCCCGGCCTTCATCAGGTAGTCCCGAACCTCCCCGTAGGGGCGTTGGCTGCGGTCGGGCATCGGCATGAACGCCACCGGCGCGTACAGCAGGCTCAGCACGAGGGCCGGCGCCCGCGCGAGCAGCCCGTCGAAGGCCCAGTGCACCCCCAGCAGCACCAGGCCGAATGCGACCAGGCCGCCGATGTACAGGACCACCGACAGCACGGCGGCCAACGCGACGTCCCCACCCGCGGACCGCACGACCGGCCCCCAGATCATGCTGATCATCGAGGGGCGCAGAAAGATCATCCAGATCGTCACCGCGATGACGCCGATCAGTATGAGCGCCGTCACAACACCCCACTCCAAGCCGGATCGCGACACGCGTCGCCGACGACGCGCCACGATCAAGAATCACTGCTGAGCGCAGCGAGCGCCATACCGTCCTCGCGCGTCCAGGGGACGAGGGTGGCCATACTGAGCGGCACGGCGGTCGGCCGGGTAGTCGCGGCTGAGGTCAGGCGTGAGCGGGCCGGGCGATGGTGAACCAGGTGAGGGTGCCGGGGCCGTAGGGCATGCTGCCCCACTCCTTCGCGAGGGCCTCGATCAGGTGCAGGCCGCGGCCGCTCTCGGCCTCCGCGGAGTCGGGCGCGCCGCGCGGGGCCGGGACGGACGAGGCGCCGCCCTCGTCCAGGATCTCGACACGGAGGGCGTCGTCCAGCCCCAGCAGCTTGACCGCGACCCGGCCGCCCGCGGCACCGCTGCGGGTGAACCGGATCGCGTTGCTGACGCACTCGCAGGCCAGCAGTTCCGCGTCGCCGGCGATGGCGGGCGACCCGTTGCGGGCGAGCAGGCTGCGGACGTAGTGCCGGGCGTCCGGCACCTCCTCGACGGCCCCGGGGAAGACGATGAGCCCGAGGAACCGCCCCATCACGGCGCCGCCACCGTCGCGGCGATCCCGCGCGCCGCCCGTCCGTCCACCGGAATCCGGTTCGAGGGACTCCGCCCCCACGCGTAGAACCATCGTTCGCCTCGCAGTTCCGCTTTGATCTTCAGTGTCGCCGTGCCCCTCGGCACGTACAGGACCGGCATGTCGTAACGGCTGAGCGCGATCGTGCAGGACCGCCCGAGGACGTCCAACTCGACGGCGAGCACCACCAGGTGAAGCAACTGCACCTCGCGCCCCGTCATCGGACATTCTCCTCATTGTGACCACTTTGGGTAATTTAACAATCACGCTGCGCGTTCGATCTGCCGTCGTTAGGATGCACGCCGAGGAACATGAACGCAAGAGCGTATTTGTAGGTCGCTAAATAGCTCGATGGATTGAGGGACTCAGATGGCGCCAGGCAGGCACGTTCCGACCGTGGCCAGCACCCGTCTCGCCCGGGAACTCCGGAGTCTCCGCGGCCAGGCCGGTCTGAGTCAGGAGGCCGTGGCCGAGGAGATGGGCTGGAACGAGAGCAAGCTGACCCGTATCGAGAACGACAAGAGCCGCGTGCTGGTCCGGGACGTCAAACGCCTGCTGGGCCTGTACAAGGTCGAGGGCGATGCGGCGGACGCGATGCTCGAACTCGCCCGGCTGGCCCGCGAACCCGACTGGTGGCACCAGTACTCGGGCGCCATCCCGGAGTGGTTCCAGGTCTACGTCGTCCTGGAGGCATCCGCCTCACAGGTCTTCCAGTACGAGGCTGAGTTCGTGCCGGGTGTCATGCAGACCGAGGGCTACACGCGGGCGATCATGTCCACTGCTCCGTCCGCAGATACGGATGATGAGATCGCCGACAAGGTCCAGGTGAGAGCCGCTCGACAAGCGCGCCTGGGAGGCGAGGACGCGCTTGAATTCTGGGCCGTTCTCAACGAGTCGGTGATCCGGCGTCTTGTGGGTGGTCGTGAGGTCATGCGGGAGCAGGTCAAGCACCTGATCAAGCTTGCCCGGTTCCGTAACGTGACCCTCCAGGTCCTGCCGTTCTCGGCTGGGGAGCACGGCGCCATGCATGGCACGTTCACGCTTCTGAAGTTCCGTGAACCCGGCGACCCCGACAAGGTGTACATGGAACAGCAGACCAGTTGCTTGTACATCCAGAAAGCAGAGGAGGTTGACACATATAGGCTGATATCCGACCATTTGCGTGCTCGTGCGCTCGACCCGAACCAGACGATCGAGATGCTTCGTGCGGTGGCTGCAGAGCTGGCATAGGCAGGACTGAGCAAGGAGTGCCCATCATGGACCTGACCGCTGTCAACTGGCGCAAGAGTTCCTTGAGCGGCAACAACGGCGGCCAGTGCGTTGAGGTCGCCGTAGTCCGGGGCCGTGACTGTGGTGTGGCGAACAAGGTGGACGAGGAGTTCGTCGTGCTCGTCCGGGACAGCAAGAATCCGGACCGGGAGCCGCAGGTGTTCACGGTGGCCGAGTGGGATGCCTTCCTGGACGGTGTGAGCAAGCGCGAGTTCGACTCGGCGCGCTTGATCGAGGACTTCGCCGCTCCCGTCCGCTGATGCCACGTGCGGTGAAGCGCGGGGGTTACCGGAGTGTGAGGCGGGCGGCGCGGCCCTGCTCGCCGGCGGCCCAGCAGGCGAGGTCGGGTGTGCAGTCGACCGTGTCGTAGCTGCCGGTGTCGAACCGGGTCCATGTGCGGCCGCCCGTGAACGTGGCGTCGCTGCCCGTGGGGCCCACGGCGAGTGCGACCGGGCCCGAGGACGCCGGCCACGCGACCCCCGACCGGTACTCGGATGGGGGGCGGCGCGCGGGCTGCCAGGTGCGGCCGCCGTCGCTGGTCGTCGCCGCGGCCGACGGGGACGGCTCGCCGGGCCGGTAGTCGCCGCCGACCGCGACGCCGTGCCGGGAGTCGCGGAACGCGACCGCGAACACGCCCTGGGACGGGCTGCTCGGCAGCGGCGTGTCGGCGACCGTCCAGGTGCGGCCGCGGTCGCCGGAGTGGAAGACCCGGGAACGGGAGCCGCCTCCCGTCGCCAGCCATACGTCCCGGGAGCCGTGGCTCACCAGGCACTGGCCGCTCGCCGCGAAGCCCGCTTCGCCTTCCAGGGCGGGCGGCATCCCCGATGACGGCAGGACGCGCCAGCTGCGTCCGCCGTCGCGGGTGGAGATGATCCGGAACTTGCCGTCCACGGGATCGCTCATGGCGAGCCCGTGCCGGGAGTCGAAGAATGTGACGCAGTCGTAGAACGCCGCGGGGTCGTCGTTCTGGAAGCCGAGCGTCCAGGTGCGGCCGCCGTCCGACGTCCGGTAGACGCGGGAGGCGTCGCCCTCGCCGATGGCCAGCACGACGGCCCGGCGCGCGTCGAACGCCTCGATGTCGCGGAACTCCAGGCCCGCCGCGCCGGGCGGGGCGACGTCCTGCCAGGACCGGCCGCCGTCGGTCGTCCGGAGGACTGTCCCGCCGCTGCCCGCCAGCCAGGCGACGTCCGGGCCGACCGCGGCCAGCCCGCGGAACCGCGCGTCGGTGCCGGTCGGCGTGAGCCGCCACCCCGGCCCCGCCGCGCTCGCCGTGGCAGGCGCGGTGAGGGACGCCGCGACCACGGCGCCGCAGACTCCGGCGAACGACAGCTTCCGGACGAGCGCTCTCATCGGCCCCATGAGGCGCAAGCTAACCCATGTTGATCAAGCCGTCCAGGGCCGCCGGACGGTCCGTTCAGCGGGCTTCTAGCGAGGAACCCCGGTCCTTCAGGGCCGGGAGGAATCGCTTCCCTCGTATGCGGAGCCTCGGCGGCGCCCCGTTTCGGCCCCGGACACCCCAGAGTTTGTAATGGTATAGTCACAGACTGTGAAATTGGTGGTGCAGGTCAAGCTCCTGCCGACGCCCGAGCAGGCGTCGGCACTGGCTGACACTCTGCATCGGGTCAACACCGCCGCCGACCAGGTCGCGGCCGTGGCCTTCGAGGAGTTCGGGCTGCGCTGCCGTGAACTGCCCCTGCGGAGGCTGTGCTACGGCGATCTCAAAGCCGGCGGGCTGGGCGCCCAGGCCGCCCAGCACGTGATCAAACGGGTCGTGGACGCCTACACCACCCTGCGCGGCACCATCCGCAACGGCCGTCTCGGCGGCCCGGCATCCACGCGGCGCCGCAAAGCCGAGTCCAAACCCATCGCCTTCCGCCCTGACGCCGCGCACACCTTCGACGACCGCAACCTGTCGTGGCAGTTGGACGCGGGCACCGTCAGCATCTGGACCACGGCGGGGCGGTGCAAGAACCTGCGGTTCGCCTGCTCACCCGACCAGGCCAAGATGCTGACCGACCACCGCAAGGGCGAATCGGACCTGATGTACCGGGACGGGAAATGGCTCCTGATCGCCACCTGCGACGTTCCTGAACCCGAGCCGTTCGAGCCGGTCGACTGGGTGGGGGTGGATCGCGGCATCGTCAACCTGGCCACCACCTCCGACGGCGACAACCACCAGGGCCGCCGCCTTTCCCGGTACCGGCGGTGGCAGGCCCGCAAACGCGCCGAACTCCAGGCCAAACGCACCCGGTCGGCCACCAGATTGCTGAAGAAGCGGGCCCGCCGCGAGGCGCGGCACGCCCGGCACGTCAACCACACGATCGCGAAACAGGTCGTCGCCGTCGCGGCACGCACCGGACGCGGCATCGCACTCGAACAGCTGAGTGGGATCCGCGGACGGGTCACGGTTCCACGCGACCAGCGGGCACGCCTGTCGTCCTGGCCCTTCCACCAACTCGGGCAGTTCATCGCCTACAAGGCCCGCCGCCACGGCGTGCCCTACATCGAGGTGGATCCGGCCTACACCTCGCAACGCTGCCCGCGCTGCGGACACACCGCCAGGAACAACCGTCCCACGCGGGACCACTTCACATGTCGCCGGTGCGGCCTCGCTGGGCCCGCCGACGTCGTCGCCGGGGTCAACGTGCGCGACCGCGCACGCTCGGCGTGGGTATTCGTCAACATGCCCCAACCCGCCCCCGGATAGCCCGGGAGCGGGTGGATGCGACCCGTGACCGCCCCGCCGTAACGGGCAGTCGGGAGCGCGAACAAAGCCCCCCAAGGACCGAACGAGCAAGCCCGGTCCCCTCAGGGCCGAGTAGTTGACGAGAGGTCGGTGATCTCCTCGGGGCGCTGCCCGGTCACCAGGTAGACGACGTTCTCGGCGACGTGGACGGCGTGGTCGGCGAAGCGCTCGAAGTAGCGGCCGGCGAGGGTGATGTCGACGGCGGGCTCGACGCCGTACTTCCACTTCGGGGACAGCAGGATGTCGAACAGGCGGCGGTGGAGGCGGTCCATCTGGTCGTCGTCGGCGTCCAGTTCGAGGCCCATCTCCACGTCCTGGGACGCGATCACGCTGCCCGTCTTGGCGATCATCCGCTCGGCGATCTGCCCCATCTCCAGGACGGTGGCCTGCAGCTCCGGCGGGACGGCCGACTCGGGGTGGCGGCGGCGGGCGGTCTTGGCGATGTGCACGGCGAGGTCGCCCATGCGCTCCAGGTCGCCGCTCATCCGCAGCGCGGTGATCAGGGTGCGCAGGTCGCCGGCGACGGGCTGCTGCCGCGCCATCAGGTCGAACACCGTCGCCTCGATGTCGGCGTCGATCTTGTTGACGTGCTCGTCGCCGCTGATGACCTCCTCCGACAGCCGCAGGTCGGCGTCCAGGAGGGCGGTCAGCGCGCGGGCCATCGCGGACCGGACGAGGCGGGTCATCTCCACCAGGCTGTCGGTGAGGGAGTCGAGTTCCTCGTGATAGGCGTCGCGCACGTGAAGTCCTTTGCGGAGAACGGGGGCCGGGAGAACGGGGGAGGGCGGAGTCGCCCACGCAACAGCCTGCCCTGCCGCTGTGAACGATCCCGGATGGGAAGGTGAACTTTCGGCTAACGGAGTGCTGTGACCTGGGCTGCGGGGAAGGGTGGTTCGGAAAGCCGCTTACGATCCGAGGTGTGGAGGTCGAGATTGTGGCGAGCCTCGTGGGGCTCGCCGGGCTCGCGATCGGGCTCACGACTGGATTGGCGGTGCGCGTGAGCGAGCGATCCCAGCGGATACCGGCGCCCGCGGCCCCGGCGGGGACACTGCCCCCGGGCGTCGCGTCGGTGCTGAGCGTCCTGCGGTCGTCGGCCGTCGTCGTGGACGGCGAGGACCGGGTGCTGCGCGCCAGTTCGGCGGCGCGGGCCTACGGCCTCGTCAGCGGGGACCGGCTCGTCGTGAACGAGGTCCTCGCCATGACCCGGCTCGTCCGCCGGGACGGGGAGATCCGGGAGACCGAGATCCAGGTCGGGCCAACGACGGTGCGGAGCCGGCTGGACGGCCGCTGGTTCGCGGTGCGGGTCGCGCCGCTCGGGTCGCACGGGCTCGTCCTCGTGCTGGCCGAGGACCTGACCGACATGCACCGCACCGAGGCGATCCGCCGCGACTTCGTGGCGAACGTCAGCCATGAGCTGAAGACCCCGGTCGGCGCGCTGTCGCTGCTCGCCGAGACCGTCGAGGGCGCCGCCGACGACCCCGAGGCCGTCCGGCGGTTCGCCGGACGCATGCAGTACGAGTCGGTGCGGCTCAACAACCTCGTCCAGGACCTGATGACGCTGTCGCGGGTCCAGGGCGACGAGCCGCTGCCCGACCTGCAGCCGGTCGACCTCGGCGAGGTGATGGCGGAGGCGTTCGAACGCTGCCAGTTCAAGGCGTCCGCGAAGGACATCGAGCTGGCGTCCGGCGGCGAGGAGGACCTGCGGGTCCACGCCGACCAGGAACTGCTCGTCACCGCGCTGCGCAACCTCGTCGACAACGCCGTCGCCTACAGCCCCGAGCACACCCGGGTCGTGGTGACGACCCGGCGCTGCGACGACCGGCAGGTCGAGATCAACGTGTCCGACCAGGGCATCGGCATCCCGGAAGGCGAGATCGGCCGGATCTTCGAGCGCTTCTACCGGGTCGACCCGGCGCGCTCCCGGCGGACCGGCGGCACCGGCCTCGGCCTCGCCATCGTCAAGCACGTCACCGGCAAGCACGGCGGCGACGTGACGGTGTGGAGCAAGGAGGGGCACGGGTCGACGTTCACGATCCGGCTCCCGCTGCTCGACGCCCCGTCCCGTCGCGCCGCAGGTGCGGAACAACCCCCACAGAACACCGCCCGGGAGGCAGAAACGTGACCCGCGTGCTCGTCGTGGAAGACGAGGAGTCGTTCAGCGACGCACTGTCGTACAACCTGCGCAAGGAGGGCTTCGAGGTGGCGGTCGCCGCCACCGGCCCCGACGCGCTGGACATCTTCGAGCGCAACGGTGCCGACCTCGTGCTGCTCGACCTGATGCTGCCCGGCCTGCCGGGCACCGAGGTGTGCCGGGAGCTGCGCGCCAGGTCCAACGTGCCCGTGATCATGCTGACCGCGAAGGACAGCGAGGTCGACAAGGTCGTCGGGCTGGAACTCGGCGCCGACGACTACGTCACCAAGCCGTTCTCCACCCGGGAGCTGATCGCCCGGATGCGGGCCGTCCTGCGCCGCCAGGGCGAGGTGGACGAGCCGGCGCCCGCGACGCTGGAGGCCGGGCCCGTCCGGATGGACGTGGAGCGGCACATCGTCAGCGTCGGCGGCGAGCCCGTCCAGCTGCCGCTGAAGGAGTTCGAGCTGCTGGAGGTGCTGCTGCGCAACGCCGGCCGCGTCCTGACCCGGATGCAGCTGATCGACCGCGTCTGGGGAGCCGACTACGTGGGCGACACCAAGACGCTGGACGTGCACGTCAAGCGCCTGCGGGCGAAGATCGAGGAGACCCCGTCCGCGCCGAAGTACATCGTGACCGTGCGGGGCCTGGGCTACAAGTTCGAGCCCTGACGGACAGCGAAGAACGGCCCGCCCGAGGCTCGGGCGGGCCGTTCTTCGCTGTGCTGGACCGGTCGGCTGGGCCGGGGGTTGGTCGGCTGTGCCGGGGCCGGGGCCGGGGCCGGGGCCGGGACCGGGGTCAGTCGGCTGTGCTAGGCCGGTCAGTGGCCGGCGGCGGCCGGGGTCTCGGAACCGCCCGGGGTCTCGGAACCGCCCGGGCTCGCCGGCGCGCCCGGGGTCTCGGACGTGCCGGGCGTCGGCTCACCGGAGGCGCCGGGGCTCGGGCTGCCCGCCGGACCCGTCGCACCCGGGCCGGGGGTGCCGGCCGGCTGCTCGGACGGGGTGGCCAGCGGGTAGGTCGCGTAGTCCTGCTGGTGCGGCGCGATGGGCACCTGGAACTCGACGCTGCCCGCCTTCTCGAACTGCATCCGCACCGGGACGGTCGACCCGGCGACCAGGTCGCTCGCGGTCAGGCCGGTGAGCACCACCAGCGGCTGGTCGCCCGGACGCGGGGTCGTCGGCAGGCCGCTCTCCTGCGGTCCGGCGGTGTCCTGCGGCGCCGGGGTGCCGGTCGTGCCCGGCGTGGCGCCGGCGCCGGCCGTCGGCTGCGCGGTCGTGCCGGCCGTCGGCTGCCCGGTGTTCTGGCCGGACGGGGTGGCGGACGGGCTCTCCTTCGCCGGCTTGCCGAGCAGCGGGACCATGCTGCCCGTCCCGTCCGGCGCGGCGCCCGGCAGTGCGATGGTGCCGCCCGCGATCTTCGCGCCGCTGAACGCGGGCGAGCTGACCGAGACCAGCCGGTCCTGGCGGCCCTGCACCTGGTTGATCATCACGCCGTAGAGCGGCAGCGCGTCGCCGGGCTTGAGGGAGCCGCCGGGGCCCGCGCCCAGCAGGAACATGTTGCGCAGGTCGATCTGCGACGAGTTCGGCTTGTCCAGCGGCACCGACACGTTGACGCCCTCGGTGAGGCGGGTCGGGTAGGCGGACTGGGGAGTGTCGCCGGCGCCGCAGCCGGAGATCACCGGCGCGAATGCGACGGCGCCCGCGACGGCGAGCACGATCACTCGACGGCTGTTTCGGATCACGGCGTCGGTCTCCTCGTGAAGTGTGATCACAAGATGTGACTGCGAAAAGTTGTGGTGAGTGGCGTGAGATACGCCAGAGGCAGCGTAGCGAGGCCCTGCCGCGTATCCGTCTTCGGGGTCGCCGACACGCGCGCACATGGCCTGAACAATGCTCGCGAACGCCCGGACCATGCGTCCCGCGCCCCCCGAATCCGGTCAGCCGGTGCCGAGGGACTCGACGCGGGCGGTGAGGTCGGGGCCGGGCCTCGGCGCGTGGACGATCTCGGTGACGACGCCGTCCGGCTGCACGAACACGGCGGTGAGGCCGGTGCCGGTCGGGCCGGGCGTGCCGGGCTCGGGGGCGTAGGCCGCAGCGAGGACGCCGTCCCGGTCCTCCATGATCATCGGCATCCCGTCATGGGCGGTGCCCGCGCACGCCCGCAGGTCCTTCAGCGACGTCGCCTTCCGGTCGCCGGCCGGGCGCGGATCGGCGACGAGCCAGAAGTTGAGCCGGTACTGCCGCGCCTTGCCCGCGAGCTCGGCCACCACGTCCGCGCACTCGTAGGCGGGCGGGACGATGCCGATCACGCTGGGCCGCAGGTTGCGCAGCGGGGTGGGCTTGCGGCCGTCCGCCATGACGTCGACCTCCCCGTCCGGCAGCAGGCCGCCGATCCTGCCGGGGTCGGCGGAGGGGCGGGGCGCGAGCTGCGCGCCCGTCGGGCGGGGCACCGGACGCGGCCCGAACGCGGTCATGAGCACCCCGCTGAGCAGCGCGACCAGCAGCGCGCCCGCGATGATCGGGATCGCGACGCCGAACCGGGTCACCGGGCGGGTCAGCCGCCGCAGCCGCCGCCTGCGCCGCCGGCGCCGCTCCTCGCGGTGGTAGGCGGCCATGTCCCGCTCGAGTTCGCGGGCGTCGTCGGGCACGACGACGTCGATGTGCGGGAGCCCGTAGTCGTCGGGCTCCGGGTCGCCGCCGTCCGGCCTCACGCCGCACCTCCCCTCGGGGTCGCGTCCGCACGGGCCGCCGTCCTATTCGGGGCCTTCCGGGCGCTTCGTACCCGCGCCGCCCGGCATGCTCACCTCCAGTATGGAACGCATCCGCACGGTGGGCGGGACGGATGCTTGTAACGGGGCTCCCCTTACCGGTAATGACGTTTCGAGGGGACCCCGGTGATCTCTCGGCTACGCTGAGCACGGGGAACTGGACGCCGATGCACCATTAAAGGGCTTTGTCAATACCCCAATATGCGGTTTGACCTGCGCATATGCCTGGAAGGCCGGTTCGGCCACGCTCGTTTCCGTGGTACCCTGGTGCTAGCGGAAGGGGTACTTGTCACATGACTTTCCAGGTCGGCGACACCGTCGTCTACCCCCACCATGGGGCTGCTCGGATCGAGGCCATCGAGACTCGCACCATCAAGGGTGAGGACAGGACCTATCTGGTTCTGAAGGTTGACAAGGGTGACCTGACGGTGCGGGTCCCGGTCGAGAACGTCGAGGACGTGGGCGTCCGGGACGTCGTCGGCCAAGAGGGGCTGGAGAAGGTGTTCGAGGTGCTGCGCGCACCCTACACCGAAGAGCCCACCAACTGGTCGCGCCGGTACAAGGCGAACCTTGAGAAACTCGCGTCCGGCGACGTCAACAAGGTCGCCGAGGTCGTCCGCGACCTCTGGAGGCGCGACAGGGAGCGCGGTCTGTCCGCCGGTGAGAAGCGGATGCTCGCGAAGGCACGCCAGATCCTCGTCAGTGAGCTGGCGCTCGCCGAGAAGACCAACGAGGACAAGGCAGAGGCCCTGCTCGACGAGGTCCTGGCCAGCTGAGCGGCCGACCGAGTTGACCGAGCGGCTTCCCCGGGTGGGCGTCGGAACCGACGTCCACCCGTTCTCGTCCACCCCGCGCCCGCTCAAGGTCGCGGGTCTCGAATGGCCCGGCGAGGGCCACGGCCTGGCTGGCCACTCCGACGGCGACGTCGCCGCGCACGCCGCGTGCGACGCGCTCCTGTCGGCGTCCGGCCTCGGTGACCTCGGCGCGGTCTTCGGCACCGCCGACCCGCGCTGGTCCGGGGCGTCCGGCGTCGACCTGCTCCGTGAGGTCGCCCGGCGCGTTACCGAGGCGGGCTTCACCATCGGCAACGTGGCCGTCCAGATCATCGGCAACCGCCCCAAGATCGGCAAACGCCGCGCCGAGGCCGAGAAGACCCTCACCGAGGCCCTCGACGGCGCCCCGGTGACGATCTCCGCCACCACCACGGACGGCCTGGGCCTCACCGGCCGGGGCGAGGGCCTCGCCGCCGTGGCCACCGCCCTGGTCTTCTAGGTCGGTCTTCCAGGGCCGCTCTTCGCAAGCCGATCACCTAGGACTGGGCGGGGTGGACGGTGCCCGTCACTTCGCCGAGGGTGATGCGGGAGCCCGCGGCGCCCGGGGCCTGGGCGCGGATCGTCACCGTGTCGCCGTCCTCCAGGAAGGTGCGTTCGGTGCCGTCGGGCAGTTCCAGCGGCTCCTGGCCGTTCCAGCTGAGTTCGAGCAGGCAGCCGCGCTGACCGCGTTCGGGGCCCGAGACCGTCCCGGACGCGAACAGGTCGCCGGTGCGCAGCGGGGCCCCGTTCACCGTGGCGTGCGCGAGCTGCTGCGGAGGCGTCCAGTACATCGACGCGAACTGCGGGCGCGCCGCCACCTGGCCGTTGATCAGGACCTGCAGGTGCAGGTCGAGGCCCCACGGCTCGTCGCAGCTCAGATAGGGCAGCGGCGCCGGGTCCTGGACGGGCGGGGTCACCCGCGCCGGTTCGAGCGCCGCGACCGGCACCACCCAGGACGAGACCGACGTCGCGAACGACTTGCCGAGGAACGGGCCGAGCGGCTGCGACTCCCATGCCTGCAGGTCCCGCGCGCTCCAGTCGTTCACCAGGACGAACCCGAACACGTGATCGCGGAAGGCGCGGACCGGGACGCCGCGTCCCGCCGACGAGGGGACGCCCGCGACGAACCCGACCTCCGCCTCGAAGTCCAGGCGCAGGGAGGGGCCGTAGGACGGCTCCGGGTCGCCGGACGCGCGGCGCTGCCCCGACGGGCGGATGATCGGCGTCCCCGACGGGTACACGGTCCCCGCGCGGCCGTGGTAGCCGACCGGCAGCCGCTTCCAGTTCGGCGTCAGCGGTTCGCCGTGCGGCCGGAACATCCGTCCCGCGTTCACGGCGTGGTGCTCGTTCGAGTAGAAGTCGACGTAGTCGGCGACCTCGAACGGTCGCAGCAGCTCGACGTCCGCGACCGGGATCAGGTGCGGCTCGACGCGGGCGCGGTACGACGCGTCGGTGAGCAGTTCGGTCACCCGCTCGCGGTTCGCCCGCCAGGCCGGGCGTCCCGCGACCATGAAGGCGTTCAGGGAGCCGGACGCGAAGTAGTGCCGGTCCTCGACGAGCCCGGCGGCCGACATCTCCGCCAGGTCGAGGACGCGGTCGCCGATGGCCACGCCGACGCGGGGCAGCTCACCGGGGCGCGCGAAGACCCCGTACGGCAGGTTCTCGATGCCGAACCCGGCGTCCTCATCGACGTCAACCCACGAAACGGTCGTCATGGAGACATATCTTCCCCCGTGTCCGGCATCAGACCCACCGCGTGCAGATTCCTGCGGCACGTGTCGAGGTCGCGGACGGTGAACGCCGCCAGGAGGCGCCGGGCGGCCCGCGCCGCGTCCTTGGGAAGGGCCTGGACGTCCACGGCGAGGCGCGCGGCGTCGGTGCGTTCGAGCGCCCGGCGGATGTCGCGCTCACCGGCGGCGGCACCGGCCGCGGCCAGCAGCACGTTCAGGCCGGAGCTGGACGCCCGGCCCGCTCCGACCGCACATGTGAACTCGAGGCCGCGCTCGGCGCAGGCCGCGATGAACGCCGCCGACGCGGTCGTGGTCGCGGTGCCGAGGGGCGCGCCGTGGTCGCGGGCGGCGGCGATGCGGTCCAGTGCGTCCCGCCAGCCGGGGGTGGGACGCACCTCGATGCGCGCCGGAACGCCGGACGGCAGGCGCGCGAGCGTCACGGCCACGGCCCGCGCCTGGTCGGCGTCCGGGGGGACGGCGATCTCCACCGCCGACGGCCGGACGCGCGGCTCCGCCCGGACGGCGTCCAGCGCCTCCGGCAGCTCGTCGATCCCGGTGTCGGCGACGAGGACGAGGTCGAGGAGGTCTTCCGGGACGAGATGCGCCCGCAGCTCCGCGAACCGCGAGGCGGGGCAGCGCAGCCGTCCCGCGGCGGGATCGCGGACGGCCGCGCGGTAGGCGGGCAGCGCCTCGCCGACCGGGGCGCGGTCCGGCGGGCAGAGCGCGGCGTCGTCGAAGAGCCGGGCGAATAGGGCGCCCATGCCGGACTCGTACCCCGGGCCCGTCCCGCTAGTCGGCGGGTGGGGTGGGGCCGCTGCGGAAGCTGCTGGACGGCGGCGGGTTCCAGTCCTTGGCCGCGGGGTCGCCGGCGTCGGGATCCTCGGCGCGGTCGGCGGGCGGCGTGTCGTGGAGGTCCTCGTCGGCGCCGGGGATCACGATGTCGGGCCGGGTCGTGGACGCCACCGGACGCTGATCCGCGGCCTCCCGGTCACGGCCGCGGACCAGTTCGACGTCCGTCGGCAGCAGCGCCGGGACCCGGTCGAGCGGCGGCCGCGGCTCCGGCAGCGCGTCCAGCGGCGGCGCCGGCTCGGACGACAGGCCGCCCCCGTAGCCGAACGGCTCGGGGTTGGCGGGTTCAGCGGGCTCAGCGGGCTTGGCCGGCTCAGCTGGTTCGGCGGGCTCGCCCTCGGCGTCGTCCTGGGGGGCCCTTCGTTCCTCCGGCACTTGATCCGCGCTCCCGTGCCCGTCCGAGGCGTCCTCGTGCCGGACGGGCTCCGGAGCGCTCGGCTCGGACCCACCGGACGCCCCCAGGACGGGCTCGGGCTCGGCGGCGGCGCCGGGCCGGTGGGCGGGGAAGTCCGGAGCCTGCTCGGCGGGCGGCTCCGGGAGGAACGGGATCAGCGGCTCCTCGTCGGCGGGTTCGAACGCCGGCTCGGCGCCGGCCGGGGCCTCCAGGGCGAGCGGCGGCGCGGCCGGCTCCAGGACCTTCACGTGGCCGCGCTGCGTTTCGACGGGCGCGGCCTCCTCGGCGGCGGGGCGGCCCACCCGGATCTGCTTGAACATCGTCAGCCACAGCCAGATCGCGATCACCAGCATGACGTGCGGCGCGATCGCGACCCCGGCGCGCACCGCGTCCTCCGGGAGGGAGCCGTACCCCCACACCGAGTGCTGGACGGACGCCGCGGCGCCTCCGGCGGCGAGCACGAGCAGCAGTGCCCAGCGCAGCAGCCGCGTCCACCAGCGGGCACCCCGGGTGACGACCAGCGACAGGATCGTCATCGCGACGAGCGTGTCGGCCATCGCCGGGTACAGCGGCGCCCAGCGGCGGCTCACCCCGCCGGTGCGGGCGAGTTCGCGCAGGACGTCGTAGGTGAGCACGTACGCGCCGGCCGCGAGCGCGGCGACGACGAGGCCGGCGAGGGCGGTCAGCAGCCGCCGCTGGCCGCGGCTGTAGGACGGCGGGGTGCGATCAGATGGCATGGAGTCTCGTTCCGGGGGAGGGCGCCTGAGGGTCCTCAGCCGAGATTAACCAGCCGGGACGGAGGCGAACCGCAACTTCTTGGTGATCACATTGTCGCTGCGCACCATAAGGGGGGAGACGTACGGTATGGACGACGCCATACCGAGGGGAGGCTGCGATGCCGCACGGCTGGTTCGTGGACGGAACGCGGACCCGAACGGCCGGGTAGCGCGGCATGGCATGGCCTCATGACGGGCTGAACGACGGGCCGGACGACCGGCTGGGCGAGCCGATCCGGATCTTCGACGGCCGGGCCGCGGGCCGCCGCACGTGGGCGTGGCTGTGCCTGCTGGGCCTGGCGTCGGCGGCGCTGATCCCGGCGGCCGTCGTCTACCTGCGTGACCGCACGTGGTGGGTGGGCGTCCCGGCGCTGCTGCTCTCGATGGGGTACGCGGCCGCCGCCGGCTGGATCGCGGGACGCGACCGCCCCCGCCTCCGCCACCGGGTCGCCCGCCTCTACACCGGCGGCCTGTCGGTCACGGAACCGGGCGGCGGGGCCGGCTACACGTGGGACGAACTGGTCTCGGTGACCGTCGCGGGCCGGCACCGCGGGCCGCGGATCCGGTGGTGCTTCACGATCGTGGCGGACGACGGCGGCGTCCTGCGCCTCGAAGACGACATCCCGGACGTCCGGACGCTGGGCCTGGCCGTCGCGGAGGAGGTGACGGCCCGGATCGTCCCGCGCCACCTGGAGGCGGTGCGGGCGCGCGAGTCCGTGCGCCTCGGCCCGTTCGCCATCGACCTGGACGGTGTCGAGAAGGATGGCGAGCGGCTGCCGTGGAAGGAGGTCCAGGACGTGGTGATCGACAACGGCATGGTGGCCGTGCATGCGCACCCCGGCCGCGCTGACCTGCTGGCGGTCGCCTCCCAGGTGCCGGACGCACTGGCGTTCGCGGCCCTGTGCCACCGGCTCAGGGACCTCGCCGGATCCTCCTGAGGAATTTCTCGCCGGGGATGTCGAGAACGGGCCCGCCGCTCCGATCGTTCTGTGACGAACGGCCGCCATGGCCGCTCACGACAAGGAGCGCACCATGAAGTACATGCTGCTGATCTACAACCGTCCGGGCTTCGTGGAGGAACTGACGGAGGCCGAGCGCGAGGCGCTGTTCGGCGAGGTCGACGCGATCATGCGGGAGCTGACCGAGTCGGGGGAGATGGTCGGCGGCGACGCGCTCGCCGACCCGTCCACGACGAAGACCGTCCGGGCGGGCGCGGACGGCCGGCCGGCCGTGACCGACGGGCCGTTCCCGGAGGCCAAGGAGCACTTCGCCGGGCACCTCACCGTCGACGTCGAGTCGGCGGAGCGGGCCGTGGAGATCGCCTCGCGCTGGCCGGACATCCGGCACGGCGGGCGCATGGAGGTCCGGGCGATCATGGACGGCGCCGGGACGGAGATGTGAGGACGCCCCCGGCCGTCGAGGACCTGCTGCGCACCCTCGCGCCGCAGGTCCTCGGCACGCTGGTGCGGCGGCACGGCGCCTTCGACGCCTGCGAGGACGCCGTGCAGGAGGCGCTGCTCGCCGCCGCCGTGCAGTGGCCGGGGGACGGCGTCCCAGAGCACCCGCGCGGCTGGCTGCTGACCGTCGCGACGCGGCGGCTCACCGACCAGTGGCGCAGCGAGCGGGCCCGCCGCGACCGCGAGGCCGCCGTGTTCGCCCAGGACACCGCGCCCACGGGCGAGGCCGCGGACGAGAACCGGCCCGGCGACCGGGACGACACGCTCACGCTGCTGTTCCTGTGCTGCCATCCGTCGCTGTCGCCGCCCTCGCAGGTCGCGCTGACGCTGCGGGCGGTCGGCGGCCTGACGACCGCGCAGATCGCGCGGGCGTTCCTCGTCCCCGAGGCGACGATGACGCAGCGGGTCAGCCGCGCCAAGCAGAAGATCAGGGCGGCGGGGGCGCGGTTCGTCCCGCCGCCGGCCGGGGAGCGGGACGAGCGGCTGCGGGCCGTCCTGCACGTCCTGTACCTGGTCTTCAACGAGGGGTACACGGCGTCCAGCGGGCCGGACCTGCAGCGCGCCGACCTGACGGCGGAGGCGATCCGGCTGGCGCGGGCGCTGCACGCGCTGCTGCCGGGCGACGGCGAGGCCGCGGGCCTGCTCGCGCTGATGCTGCTCACCGACGCCCGCCGCCCGGCCCGGACGGGCCGCGGCGGCCTGCTGATCCCGCTCACCGAGCAGGACCGGACGCTGTGGCGGCGCGAGGCGATCGAGGAGGGCAGCGCGCTGATCACGGACGCGCTCACCTGGTCGCCGCCCGGCCCGTACCAGGTGCAGGCCGCGATCGCCGCCGTCCACGCGGAGGCGCGGCGCCCGGAGGACACCGACTGGGCGCAGGTCCTCGCGCTGTACCGGCTGCTGGCGCACCTGTCCCCGAACCCGGTGGTCACGCTGAACGAGGCGGTCGCGCTGGCGATGGTGTCCGGGCCGTCCGCCGGGCTGGACCTGCTGCGGACACTGGACGGCGACGACCGCCTGTCGGGGCACCACCGTCTCGCGGCCGTCCGCGCCCACCTGCTGGAAATGGCCGGAGACCTGGACGCGGCGCGGGACGCCTACCGGGAGGCGGCGCGCCGCACGACCAGCCTGCCGGAACGCCGCTACCTCGAATCCCGCGCCGTCCGGCTCAACGGAGGAAACGGCGGGTGATCCCGCGGCATGAAGGCGGGTGATCCCGCGGCATGAAGGCGGGTGATCCCGCGGCATGAAGGCGGGTGATCCCGCGGCATGAAGCCGCGACGCGTAATGCGCGGCGCGGTCGTGCGCCGATCCAATAGCCTGGGCCCTGTGAGTCTGCGCTTTTACGACACCGGCACCCGCAGCGTCCGCACGTTCGAGCCCCTGGAAGAGGGCCGCGTGGGGATGTACGTGTGTGGTGCGACCCCGCAGGCATCACCGCATATCGGGCACCTCCGCTCGGGCGTCATCTACGACGTGCTGCTGCGCTGGCTGCGCGCGTCCGGCTACGAGGTGACGTTCGCCCGCAACGTCACCGACGTCGACGACAAGATCATCGCGGTGGCGGCGGAACGGGACGTCCCGTGGTTCGCCATCGCCGAGGGCAACCAGCGCGTCTTCACGCAGGGCTACGACCTGCTCGGCTGCCTGCCGCCGACGGTCGAGCCGCGCGCCACCGGGCACGTCCCGGAGATGATCGTGCTGATCCGGCGGCTGATCGAGAAGGGCCACGCGTACGCGGCGGGCGGCGACGTGTACTTCGACGTGAACTCGTGGGCGGACGAGTACGGGTCGCTGTCGAACCAGCGGCTGGACAACACGCGGCATACCGGCGACTCGCCCCACGAGGACGCGAAGCGCGACCCGCACGACTTCGCGCTCTGGAAGGGCGCCAAGCCCGGCGAGCCGTCCTGGGAGACGCCCTGGGGCGACGGGCGCCCCGGCTGGCACCTCGAATGCTCCGCGATGGCGACGAAGTACCTCGGGCCGACGTTCGACATCCACGGCGGCGGCGTCGACCTGATCTTCCCGCACCACGAGAACGAGATCGCCCAGTCCCGTGCCGCCGGTGACGGGTTCGCCCGCTACTGGCTGCACAACGGGCTCCTCACCGTGGACGGCGAGAAGATGAGCAAGACGGTCGGCAACGTGGTTCTGCTGCCCGATCTGCTGGGCAAGGCCCGTCCGGTGGAGGTGCGCTACTACCTGGCGTCCGCGCACTACCGGTCGCTCATGGACTACTCCGACGACGCCCTGGCCGAGGCCGTCTCCGCCTACCAGCGCATCGAGGGTTTCGTCACGCGGGCCTCCGAACTGGTCGGCGCGGTGCCGCCTTCCGCGGTGCCGTCCGAGTTCGCCGCGGCGCTGGACGACGACCTGGGCGTGCCGCACGCGCTGGCGGTGCTGCACGAGACCGTCCGGGAGGGGAACAGCGCCCTCGCGTCCGGCGACCAGGACGCGGTGCGGGACACGTTGGCGTCCGTGCGGGCGATGGCGGACGTCCTCGGCCTCGATCCGCTGTCGCCGCAGTGGAGCCGTGCGGGCGAGGAAGACCTGCGTCCCGTCGTGGACGCGCTGGTGGCGGTGGCGCTGGAGCAGCGGCAGGCGGCGCGCGCGCGGAAGGACTACGGGGCCGCCGACGCGATCCGCGACGGCCTGGCGGAGGCCGGGATTCTCGTCGAGGACACCCCGCAGGGCCCCCGCTGGGAACTGAAGCGGGACTGACCCGGGACCGCCACAGGACTGCCACGGGACTGAACGACGCCCCGCGCCGGATAAAATCGGACGTTCGCGGGGGTGTCGATGCCGTCCCGCCGAGACCGAGCCGCCCCGGCAGCCGCGAGGGCGAGCGAGCACGCAATCGTCATCGCAAGGGGCGTAACGGACAATGGCCAAGCGCAAGGGCAAGGGACCCACTCCCAAGGCCGAGGACCGGCACTGGCACGGCAAGCGCCAGAAGGCCCGCGCCGTCAAGAGCGCCAAGCGCACCGGCACGCCGACGCTCGGCCCCGGCGGGCGCGGGAAGCCCGCCGCCGCGCCCGCCGCCGGTGGGCGTCCGGCCGGGGCGCGGCGCGCGAACGGCGAGGTCCCCGAGCTCGTCACGGGCCGGAACCCGGTCGTCGAGGCGATGCGCGCGGGCGTTCCGGGCACGGCGCTGTACGTGATGTCCAGCACCGACGAGCGGGTCCGGGAGTCGATCCAGCTGGCCGCCGACCGCGGCGTCCCGCTGCTGGAGACCGGTAAGAACGAGCTGGACCGGCTGACGGACGGCGCCGTCCACCAGGGCATCGCGCTGCAGGTCAAGCCGTACCGCTACGCGCACGCGGACGACCTGCTCAAGGGCACCGCCCCGCTGATCGTCGCGGTCGACGGGATCACCGACCCGCGCAACCTCGGCGCGATCGTCCGCTCCGCCGCCGCGTTCGGCGCGACCGGCGTCGTCGTCCCCGAGCGGCGCGCGGCCGGGGTCACCGCGGGCGCGTGGAAGTCGTCCGCCGGGACCCTCGCGACCTGCCCCGTCGCGCAGGCCACGAACCTGACGCGGCAACTGAAGGCGTACCAGAAGGCGGGCTGCTTCGTCGCCGGGCTGGACGCGCGCGGCGGCGTGACCGTCGGCGACCTGGAGATCGCGTCCGGCCCGTTCGTACTGGTCGTGGGCTCGGAGGGCAAGGGTCTCGGACGGCTGGTCGCCGACACCTGCGACATGCTGGTCACGATCCCGATGCCGGGCCGTGCCGAGTCCCTCAACGCCGGCGTCGCCGCCGGCATCGCCCTATACGAGGTAAGCCGCCTACGAGCCTGACCGCCACCGAGCCTGACCAGCGGCTCCGCACCCGAGCAGCGGGCACACCTGACCAGCGTGCGCGTCTGCGCGGCGCCGCACCTGACCGGCGGGTGTGTCTGCGCGGCGCCGCACCTGAATGGCGGGTGCGCCCGAGTGGCGGTTCCGCGCCTGAGTGGCGCCGCTGCCTGAGCGGCGCTGCGCCTGAGCGGCGGCGCGCCTGAGCGGCGGCGCGCCTGGATGGCGGGCGCACCTGACCGGCGGTTCCGCGCCCGAGTGGCGTCGCTGCCTGAGCGGCGGCGCGCCTGAACGGCGGGCGTGGCTGAGTGGCGGTTCGGCGCCCGAGTGGCGCCGTGCGCCCGAGTGGCGGGCGTGCCTGAGCGGCGCCGTGTCTGAATGGCGCGCGTGGCCTGAGCGGCGGGCGTGCCTGAGTGGCGGTTCCGCGCCTGGGTGGTGGGCGTGGCTGAGCGGCGGTTCTGTCGTTGCCTTAGCGGGAATAATCTTAACGTTCAGATACTTATCGTTCATGTACCTGCTCGCCCCGATGTCCCCGTTGAGGTGATTCTCGTGACCGCCATCGCGGCACAGCGGACGCCGCGCGCCCGCTACGCCTCCGACCTCGCCCTCGCCGCCCTCGCGCCCGCGAGCTGGGGCACCACCTACGTCGTCACCACCACCCTCCTTCCCGCCGACCGTCCGCTGCTGGCCGCCACCCTGCGCGCCCTGCCCGCCGGGCTCGTCCTGCTCGCCGTCACCCGGCGCCTCCCGCGCGGCGACTGGTGGTGGAAGTCGATCGTCCTCGGCATGCTGAACTTCGGCGCGTTCTTCCCGCTGATCTTCTTCGCCGCCTACCGGCTGCCCGGCGGGGTCGCCGCGACCATCGGGTCCGTGCAGCCGCTGGTCGTGGCGCTGCTGTCGCTCGGCATCCTGCGGGTCCGGCCGGCCCGCGCCGTCCTGCTGTCGGCACTCGCCGGAACCGGCGGCGTCGCGCTGCTGACCCTGACCGCCGACGCCCGCCTCGACCCGCTCGGCATCGCCGCCATGCTCACCGCGACGTCCCTCATGGCCGTCGCGATCGTCCTGGCGAAGAAGTGGGGACGTCCCGAATCGCCACTGGTCATGACCGGCTGGCAGCTCTCGGTCGGCGGCCTGGCGCTGCTGCCGCTGACGCTGCTCACCGAGGGCGTCCCGCCGTCCATCACGGGCGAGAACGTGCTGGGCTTCGCCTACCTCGGCATCATCGGCACCGCGATCGCGTACGCGCTGTGGTTCCGCGGCATCGACCGGCTCGCCCCGACGTCGGTGTCCCTGCTCGGCTTGACCAACCCGATGGTGGCGACAATGGCGGGCCTGCTGATCCTCGGCCAGACCCTCACCTTCTGGCAGGCCGTCGGATTCGCCATCGCCCTGGGGGCACTGGTCGCCGGTCAGACCTTCAACAGGACGCCTGCGAAGCCCGCCGTGGTCGTGCCGATTCCACAGCCGGCCGGACGTGCCTGACCCTTTTCACGGCCGCACTCAGGCTCGCCGCTTCCCGAGAAAGGCCCGTTCGCTCTCGTTCCGGGTACGCGCGATGGCTGCGGCATACGCCTCCGCGGCCTCCGCGTTCCGCCCCAGCCGCCTCAGCAGGTCGGCGCGGATCGCGTGGAACAGGTAGTACCGGCCGAGATCGAGTTCCTCCACGAGCGCCAGGCCGACCTCGGGACCGTCGATCTCGGCCACCACCACGGCCCTGTTCAGCGCGGCCACGGGAGTGGGCGCGACGACCAACAACTGGTCGTACAACTCCAGGATCTGGCCCCACTTCGTGTCTTGCGCGTTCGCCGCATCGCTGTGCACGGCGTTCATGGCCGCCTGAATCTGGTACGGCCCAGGGCGGTTGATCTCCAGACACCGCCGGACGAGCGACTGCCCTTCCTGCACGAGCCCGCGATCCCACAACCCGCGGTCCTGCTCACCGAGCAGGACCAATGCGCCATCCCTGATGCGAGCGGCCTTGCGCGACTCAACGAGGAGCATCAGCGCCAGCAACCCCAGCACTTCCGGCTCGTCCGGCATGAGCTCTCTGAGAACCCTTCCCAGCCTGATCGCCTCGGCGCCCAGCTCGCCCCGTCCCGGATACCCTTCGTTGAACACGAGGTAGATGACTGCCAGGACCCCGGAGAGCCGTCCCGGAAGGTCCGCCTTCTCCGGTACCCGGTAGGGAATCCGCGCGTCCCGTATCTTCGCCTTCGCCCGGACGAGGCGCTGCGCCATCGTCGCCTCCGGGACGAGGAACGCCCGCGCGATCTCAGCGGTCGTGAGCCCGCCCAGCAGCCGCAACGTCAACGCGACCCGCGCCCGCATCGCCAGCGCCGGATGGCAGCACGTGAAGATCAGCCTCAGCCGATCGTCTTCCACCCCGCCCACCTCGACCGGCCCGCCCTCGCGCACCAGCGCGGCCTGCGCGTGCTTCCCGTCCCGCAGAGCCTCCCGGCGCAGCCGGTCGATCGCCTTGTTCCGCGCCGTGGTGATGATCCAGCCGGCCGGGCTGGGCGGCGCCCCGTCCGACGGCCACCTCCGGACCGCCTCGACGAACGCGTCCTGCACCGCCTCCTCGGCGACGTCGACATCACCGAAGACCCGGGCCAGGACGGCCACCGCCCGCCCGTGCTCCTCCCGGAAGACCCGCTCGATCACACCTCACCCTGGAACGGCCGAACCTCCATCGGCAACCCCGTGGCCTTGCAGAACCGCGCCGCGACCTTCAGCGCCGCGTCCAGATCCTCCACCTGGATGATCGTGACGCCGCCGATGTGCTCCTTGCCCTCCGTCCACGGCCCGTCCGTCGCGACGACCTCGTCCCCCCGGCACCGGACCATGGTGCTCGCCTCGGGACCGTGGAAGCCCCGCCCGAACACCCACGACTCCTCCATCTCCAGGTCCTGCCGGATCTCCGCGATGTCCGCCATCACCTTGTCGAGGACCTCCGGCGGCGGAGGATCACCCACAGGCTGGATCATGTTGAGCGCATAGAGCTTCATGCTTCCTCCTTCTCGTACCTCACGACCACTACCCCGGTAGCCGCCGACGCATCGACCGCCGCGGGCGCCTGCATGCCCCGTCCAGCGGTAGATGCTCGACAAGCCCGATCTTCCCCAGGAAGCCTCCCTGAGTCCGTCTCTCACCCCCCACACGAACGCCCACGCCTCAAATCGACACCCGACCAAAAACTTCCGGGCCAAATCGAGCGGCAGCGTAGGAGCGCCGCCGAGTCACGCGGCCGGAGCATCGCCGCCGATGCGGCAGGCTCATCGGAAGCCGAGGAAAGGGGCGAGATGAGCGTCCGCGAGAGTGACCTCGTCCTGCGTCCGGACGCCCGCACAGGGCTGATCGTTGTGACCGTCACGGTGGTCGCCGGCGTGAGCATCGTCGCCGCGATCCTGATAGGGGACGCCCCAACGCCGTTCGCCCCGATCGTCGGCGCGCTGTTCACCGCGATGACCGCCCTCGGGATCGTGAACCTGCTCCGCACGCGGATCACCCTGACGCCACAGGAGATAGTCGTACGAGGAGTGTTCTCCGGGCAGCACCGTCCGCGCTCGCAGGCGGCAGAGGTCGTCCGCGCGACCATCACCGCGCCGCGCGGAGCATCGGGCGAAAGCCTGTTCGTCCTGGACGCACGTCGCGACCTGCTGATCAGAGTGTCCGGCGCAGGCTTCAAGCGCGAAGACCTCGACCTCCTGGTAACCGAACTAGGCGTGCCGTGCAGGGCCTTCAGCCATCCGGTCGAACCCAAGAAGTTCGCTGAAATGTACCCCGGCCTCATATCCAAGGCCGAGCGACACCCCTACCGCATCGCGTTCACGATCATCGCCGTCATCTGCGCGATCGCGGCACTGACCATCGCACTGATGGCAGCGACGTCCTAACCGCCTGGTGGTAGGCCCCGGTGAACGACCAAGCGCCCCGTCCGGGGAGACCCGCCGAGCTGGCACGGCACTGAGGCCGGGCCGGCACGGGAGTGAGGCCGGGCCGGTGCCGCCTGATGGAGCAAGGTGTCGCCCCGCCGCGGGTGGCGGCGAGGGCCGCAGGTCCGTTCCGTGGCCTGACTGTCGACCCGGCTCAGGTGGCGGGCTTGGTCTCGGGCCGAGGAGTCTGCTCGATCAGGATCGCTGTCGCCCGTTCCAGCATCTCGCAGAACGAGGCGTGTTCGGCGGGTGTGAACGCGTCGGTGAGCGCACGCTCCAGCACGATCACCTCGCTGTAGGCGTGATCCAGCAGCTCGCGGCCAGCCTCGGTGGGCGTGGCGATCAGGACCTTGGCGTGGACCGGGGACGGCTCGCGGGTGATGAGGTTCTTGTTCTGCAGGCCGGTGAGCACGGTGGCCATGCTCTGCTGGGTAACGCCGCAGGCACGGGCGAGCTGGGCGCCGGACATGCCGCCCTCACGGGCCAGCAGCAGCAGCACCGTGTACTGCGTCATGGTGAGCCCATGTCCGCGCAGCGCCGCCTCGTGGTGTCCCATCAGCGCCTGCTCGGTGCGCCTGATCCGGGTGCACAGATACTCCTCGACCGGGATCTCTGCCATCGCTCCCACCGCTTTCACAATTCACTGGGTTGACTCAATGTTCTGATACTCACTACGGTCCTCAAGTATCAGGGTACTGAGTCAACCCAGAAGGTTGTCACCATGCAGGCTGTCGTCCTCGATACCGACGACCAGTTCCACCTCACCGACATCGACGAGCCCGCCCCCGGCCCCGGCCAGGTCGCCATCCGGGTCGCCTACGCCGGAATCCAGTACGGCGACGTGCTGGTCCGCGACGGCCACTTCCCCGTGCCACGTCCGTTCGTCCCCGGCTTCGAAGCCGCCGGACACATCATCGCGGTCGGAGACGGCATCGACCCGGCCCGCATCGGCACACCGGTCACCGCGCTGACCAGCGCCGGCGCCTATGCAGAAGTCGTCGTCGCGCCCGCCGTGCTCACTCTTGACGCCGCCGACCTGGACCCACGGGTCGCCGCGGGCTTCGGCTGGGTCACCCCCACCGCCTACGACCTGATCAACACCGTCACCCGCGTGCGGCCCGGCGACAGCGTGCTCATCCACGCCGCCGCCGGCGGCGTCGGCACCCTGGCCGCCCAGTTCGCCAAGGCCGCCGGAGCCGCCACGATCGTCGGCGTGGTCGGCAACGATGACCAGGCCGTCTACTCCGCGCAGTTCGGCTACGACCAAGTGCTGGTCCGAGAGCAGTTCCCCCACGCACTCGCCGACGACCACTTCGACGTGATCCTCGACCCCATCGGCGGCCCCACCCGCCACGCCAACCTGGAACGCCTCGCCCCCCACGGTCGGCTGGCCGTTTACGGCAACATCGCCACCTTCGAACCCGTCGAAGTCTCCGTCAACGACCTGCTCATGCAGGGCAAGTCCCTGCTGACCTACAACAGCAACCTGCTGAGCAACACTCACCCCGAACGTCTCGCCGCCAGCGCCCACCGGGCACTCGAACTCCTGACCGACGGCCAGGTGCGCATCGACATCACCGCCGAATACCAGCCCGCCGACCTCGACACCGCCATCCAGCGACTCGCCGACGGCGCCACCCGCGGCAAGAGCATCCTTCGGATCACCTGACCACGACCCGCAACGCGTCGTGCCGGGAGGCCGCCCGTCCCAGAGAGGCGGCCTCCCAGCACAACACCGCGCATCGACAAGTGACCGAGCCCCTCACCGGCTACAACGAAGACCGCTGCCTGAACCGCTGAAGGGGGGCAAGCGTAGATTGTCCGAGGTGGGCAAGAGCGAACACGCCGGAGCACTCCCACGCTTCCGCACTCCGGCGGACTATCGCGCCGCAGCGTCCGATCCGAACACCGATGTGCACACCTTCTGCTATCTCGCCCAGTGTCCGTATCCGTTCGTCTGGCAGGCGCTCGCTGTCAACCCGCGTACACCTACGCGCGTCCTGGGAGAACTGTGCTCGAAGAGCGACAGCGCGTGGAACGACAGCCGGCAGTGCAGGGCCTAGCCGCTCTGCCTGGTGCGTCAGCACGTATGCGAACCGGCCTCAATCGCCGCCTGGCCCAACGGCATCCCGAGGACGGCTGACGGCGATGCCCGACGGCACACGTGGATCGGCCGATCTTGGACGGGCGTCGTCGACCTTCACTCGCCTAGACTGCTGGGCTGAGACGAGATCGCGAGAGACGGCAAGGGGCCCCATGGATCACGGCGTTCCGCCTCAACGGCAGAGCCCAGAGGGTGACCGGCTAGCGGAGCGCATGCGGACGGCGTCAGACATGGAGAAGGCGTCCATCCTCGTCGATCACCTGGCGCCCGGTACCTCTGACGCTCCCTCGGCCTGGGTGGACGAACTCGTGTCCCGTATAGAAGAGTTCGGGTTCTCCGTGCCGCAGATCAGGCGGACGGCTACGGATCTCGCATGGATGGCGCGGACGAGTGCGCAGCCGTACCTGAACGATGACGACCGGGCACGTATCCAGCAGGTGAGCAATACGCGAACCGCCCGGCTCTGCCTCGCCTACATCGATGGCCAGAGGCTTCGCTTCGACTACAGGTTTGAACTGCTTCACCGCAGGTGCCTCGACTGGCTGACCGAATTCGAGGATGACGCCCTGATACGAAGCCTCGCGGCGTTTGCCGCACTGGGCACTCGTTCATCCAACGGTCTCAATATGTTCCGACGCGCGGTAGACGCTCCCGACGCGGACGATAAGAGCAACCAGGTGTGCCTGACAGCCATCTGGTTCGCGGACCACCTGCCGGAGCAGCCGACAATAATGCTGCGTCTCTCCGACGAGATGATGGCGCGCGGGCAGGAGAACGAGGTCGTCTACTATCGACGGGCGACGGCATACCGTAAGCTCGGTCAATTCGATGAGGCGCTTTACGAGATAGACCGCGCGATAGAGGGCCTCGGCGTCGGTGACGTACTCAGGCATGAACAGTTCGTGCAGGAGCGGCGGGCCATCGTCCTCGCACGTGACCTGCAAGGACAGATCCAGCGCAGCGCCGACGATATCGCGACGACCATCGGCGACCGGGTGGACCAGAAAATAGCGGCAGCCTCGGCTGACCTGGAAGAGCGGCTGAACGAGGCTTCGCTGCGAATGGCGCAGCGCATCGACGTGGCGCAGGAAATGGTGTCCTCGGGTCTGCTCAAGATGGTCGAGATACTTGGGCTGTTCGTCGCGCTTGTCGGCTTTGTCGTTGGATCGGGTACCGTGGTCGTCAAGGCTAAGGACTTTGAACAGCGCGCGCTGGCCATGGGGCTCGTGGTCGTCGGCGCGCTGATCTTCTTCGGTCTCCTCCGGCTCGTGACGAGCGTCGGTCGGCGGCGGGTGCGAGCAGACAGGTAGTCGACTGTCCGCTTGCTATGCTTGGCGTCCGATTCGACTTAGGTGGTTCAGTGACCGAAAGAAACTCGATCTACTATCCCGAGATCATCAGTCCACAGCGGACGATCGGGCAACGTACGTTTGATTTCTCCCGGCAAGTCGCTGTCATGGCGATAATCAACCGTACCCCCGACTCATTCCATGATCGCGGCCGTACGTTCGCGTTGGATAAAGCGCTCGCCGCTGTTGAGAAGGCGCTAACTAAGGATGCCGACTGGCTTGACATAGGAGGGGTTCCGTTTGCTCCGGGCCCTCCGGTCAGCATTGAAGAAGAGATAGACCGTGTGGTGCCCGTCATCGAGGGCGCCCGGTCCCGCACGGACGCGGTCATCTCCGTTGAAACGTACCGTCCGGAGGTGGCCCGCGCCGCCTTCGCCGCTGGCGCCGACGTACTGAACAACACGAGCGGCCTGCATGACCCGGCGCTCGCCGACGCGGTGGCAGAGGCCGGCGCCGGCCTCATCATCACGCACAGCCTTGCAGACCCGCGGACTCCCTACCCTCGTCCGCAGTATGACGACGTGGTCTCTGAGGTCGCCGAGTTCCTCCGTCAGCGAGTCACCCTGGCAGAGAAGCGAGGCGTACCCGCTGACCGGATCATCATCGATCCCGGCCACGACCTGAACAAGAACACCCGCCATTCACTCGAACTGACGCGCCGACTGCCGGAGATTGCTCAAATCGGCTACCCGCTGCTAGTGGCCGTCTCCAATAAGGACTTCATCGGCGAGACACTGAAGCGAGAGCAAGAGGACCGCATAGAGGGCACGATTGCCACCCTCGTTGTCTCCATCCTGAGCGGTGCCCGCATCGTGCGCGTCCATGATGTCGAAGAGGCACGGCAGGCGGTGAACATGGTCGAGAGCATTCTCGGCTGGCGCCCTCCCGCCTACATGCGCCACAACGTTATCTAGGGCTGCGCCATGCGGTAGCGCAGGTACACGTAATTTCCGTCCTGCAGCGTGTGGCAAAGCTCCATGCTCTGCATGTCCATAACCGGGCCGTCCAAGATTCGCGCGGCGTCGCCGGCGGTGACGACCGGGCTCAACGTCAGACAAAGCTCATGCAACCAACCCGCGGCGGCAACCTCGGCGAGGACGACCGGGCCCCCCTCGCAGAGCTGGCGCGTGTAACCCTGCTCCGCCAACTTCTGCAGCGCCCCGCCCATGTCCGCGGACTCGGCACCGCACACCATGACCTCCGCGCGTCTCTCGGCCTCGCGCAGCCGGTCGGCCGGCGCAGCGTCGCAGGTGATGACGATCGGCGGTGTGGGCGCCTCGACGAACAGCGGTCCGTCGAAGTCGAGTCGAAGACTCCGCGACACAATCGCCAGCTTCGGCGCGGCGGGCGGATACGTCCCGTACTCCCGGACGGTCGTCGCTCCCATGATCACTACGTCGGCCAACGTCCGGAGGTGCTGCATGAGAGTCCAGTCGCCCTCATACCCGAGCGCGCTCGTGTTGCCTCGGTACTGGATCCCGCCGTCAAGCGTCGTGATCATGTTCGCCCGCAGCCACGGCGTCGTCTCGGGATAGGCGTACTGCCCCAGCATCGCGCTCACGTCCATCTGAGCACTGTAGGCGACGCCCTCTCCCTCCCCCCGCCTCGGACTATGTGAGGATTCAGGGCCGGATGTCCGGGCCGGCGTCCGTCAGGAGAGGTGACATGCCGCTGATCTCGATCATCACCGCCGTACGCGACCCGATACCCGACTACCTGCGGCAAGCCGCTGCCGGCGTGGCCGCGCAACGCCTCCCGTCCGGCTGGGAACTTGAGTGGCTCGTCCAGGAGGACGGCGAGAAACCCGCGGCCCGTGACCTTTGCCCCGGCGCACTCTATGAGGCGAACGGCGCCCAACTCGGCACCGGAACGACACGGAACTTCGCACTGAGCCGCGCACGCGGCGAACTGGTCGCGGTACTCGACTACGACGACGTCCTTCTCCCCAATGGCCTCGCAACCCTGATCCCCGCCTTCGCCGAAAACCCCGGCATCGGCTGGACGATCGGCCAAGCGGACGACCTGATCGACGGGCGCCGCGTGCCCTATCCACTCGCCTACCCCTGCGGCCTGGTCCCGGCCGGAACCATCGGCCATCTATACGAACAGACTGGCCTATGCCAAGCGGCCTGCGCCGGCCTGGTCGCGCCCACCGACCTAATCCGCGCGTTCGGCGGCTGGGGCGCTCTCCCTCGTGCGCAAGACGTAGCCCTCTTCATCGCACTCAGCGAAGTCTTCGACGGCTACCAAGACCCCTCCGTGACCTGGCTCTACCGCAAGCACCCCGACCAGAGCACCCACCCCACAAAGACCGACACATGGGCCAGGCACCAAGACAACTTCATACGCCAACGCCTAGACGCCATCCGTACTCACAACCCGGTCTCTCTCGCAGTAAAAGGAGACCTTCCGAAGCTTGGGCCTCGACTTAAGAAGGCTCGGGTACGGATAAATCATGTCGACTAATCAGGTCTGCGATAACTGCCGTGCAAAGAACCATGCCGGGTGTGACCGGGTCGCGCAGCCATGTCCCTGCAAAGACGTCCCTTATCCCGAACATCGGAGCTAGGGCCGGAGACTCGACAGGGCGACAACTTCCGGCTCACAGCGGCCCAGGTGCACGCAACTCTCAGTTCGGCTGGTGCTCAGGGCCGTTTATGCTGTGGGCCGGTCGTCCAGGTCGCCTTGTTGAGGCGCTGCCAAATGATGCGCTCGACCTCGGCCAGGGCTTCGGTCAGCGCAGGGCATGGGTAGGCGCGCGTCGCGCTCTCCGCTGAGCTGCACGGCCAGGACGGTGCGGGGACCCTATGCCATTGCGGCGAGGCCACGCTTGTCCAGTGTGGTTATCAGGGCGGACGCTGCGTCGCGCCATTCGCGTTGACCGCCGGGCGCGCAGGGACTCGTCACATCCCCGAACCGTCCGGGTTCGGGGAACGCCTCCGGGGCGGGCTGTGACGCGTCCACGTCGTCGGAGTGTGCTCCTCCCCGGAGCGGGCTCTACTTCGTGTGGTGGATGGCCTGCTGGTTGCGGAGAACGAACCGGTCACCGCGCATGATGATCTCGGCCGTCTCAAGGGGAATGGTCCCCGCGAAGTGCGTGCGCTGGATGTGGAACACGGGCACGCCTGCGTTGATCTTGAGGCGGTGCGCCTCGTCGGGGGTGGGCATGCGGGTACGGATGTCCTCCTGGACGTCGGTGACATTGAACCCGATCGACGCGAACCGAGTGATCACGTCGGGCTGTCCGCGTTCGCCGGCGGCGGGCGTCTCGATCTCGGTTCCGCCGGTGATCGCCAGGGGCTCCCACTGGGTGCTGATCATGACCGTCTCGCCGTCGTGGTTCCACGTGTAGACGGCTTCGCTCACCCGGTCGCCGGGCTCGATGGCGAGGCGCTCGGCGATGCCGGGGTCTACCTGGACCTGTCGGTGCTCGGCCCGGACGTCGTAGGCGTAGTGTCCGGCCTCCTCCTCGATGAGGTTCGCGGGGCGGCCCTGCCCGTACCTGTCGGCGGTGTACCGCAACAGCTCCCGCGTCGTCTGGACGAAGACGCCCTTGCCCTGCTGGGAGTAGACGAGCCCCTCCTTCTCCAATTGCGCGATCGCGGCCTTCGCGGTCGTGGTCGAGATGTCGAACTCTTCGCGTAGGTCTCGCTGACTCGGCAACAGGCCGCCCGGCTCGTACTCGCCTCGGCTGATGCGGTCTCGCAGGACGTCCGCGACCCGTGCATACGCCGGTTGCGTGATCGCCATCGCAGTTCCTCTCTTAGTGTTCATAGCGGGCTGCGCATACTTAGAAGGTTAACACACTAAGTACGTCTGGTTTCCTCGTCTTCCGACTCGTCCGCTGCGGTGGGCGTGGCCTGAACGGCGGCGGACTGGTCATGACTGACTTCGCCCTGGTGCTCGGAGGCCCCGGCCGCTGCGGCGGCCGGGCTCTGGGACTGGCGCCGGTCTCACCCGGCCTAGTTCTGGTACGGCATCGGCTTCCCGCTCCGGGCTGCTGCTGGTCTATCTGACGTGGCATCACGCCGCCTCGGGCTGCAAGCTCACCCGCAACCGGCGGCGGTTCCGGCTCACTCTCGACGCCCTCCCGGTGGGCCGTCGGGTCGAGCCGCGCAACGTCAAACCGGGCTTTCGAGTCGCGGTGTGCCGCTGCTTGGGGGCAAGGTCATCCGGGTTCACGACACCCGGCACACGTCCGACAAGCTCCTGGCCGGGCTCGACATCCACCCTTGTGTCGCCATGCAGATTCTCCGGCACAGCAAGATAAGCCTGACCATGGAGATCTACACCGAGGTACCCCTAGAACAGACCAGGGCGGCGCTCAAACGGCTCGGGGATCACCTGCGGCAGGTGGGGGACGGCAGCGACGGTAAGTCGTCGTAGCTACACTTTGTTGCTGTACCTGTTAGCAAACAGCCCCCTTCCGTGATCGCAAGGGGGCTTTGAGCTGGGAGCCGGCGAGGGGACTTGAACCCCTAACCTTCTGTTTACAAGACAGATGCTCTGCCAATTGAGCTACGCCGGCGGGCTCGTTCCGCATCGTAGTCGACTTCGTGGGAGTCGCGCTCAGGGCCCCGTGGGGGTGAAGTAGCGGCGTAGGGGGCGGTGCCAGGGGTTGGATGTTGTGCCCGGGTAGAGGGCGGCTATCGCCAGGCAGTACTTGCTGAGCTTGGTCGGGCGTTGGCCCAGGTGGCGTAGTAGGCGGTCTGCTGGGGCGTCGGGGGTCTCGGACTTGGATTCGAGCAGGACCCACGCTTGGTCTGCTTCGATGCTGGTGGCTTGGGCGGTGCAGACCAGGGCCGTGTCCAGGGTTACGCGGCCTGTGCCTTGGCGTTGGACGAGTGTGGTGCGGTTGTAGGACGTCGTCGCTGTTGGGGTCAGGGGCGATGGGGGGTTCATCCGGTAGGCCGATAGGAGGGTCTGCCACAGGAAGTCGTGCGCGGACGGGGTCAGTTCGGTGCGGTTGGCGGGGTCGTAGGGCATGCGGCGTTTGTCGGTCGAGTCTCGGGTGCCGCTCAGTTTCACCTCGAAGGTGCACTCGCCGCTGTCCAGGTACGTCCGGGTGCGGATTTTGAAGCGGCGGCGCCTGTCCTGCAGGTGCTGCCGGTAGGTGAGGAGGTCGGGGGTGTCGAAGTAGGTCGAGGTGTAGCGGAACGTGCGGAGGCCGTCGATTTCGAGGGCCGCGTAGGTACCGGCCATCGCCTCCAGGAGGCGCGGGAGTAGCAGGGAGGGCACCAGGTACTTGCGGTCTAGGCGGAGTTGCAGAGTGGAGCGGGCCAGTACCTCGGTCAGGTCGACCGCGGGAAGTGCCGCCAGTGGGGTGGTCATCGGAGGCTCCGGGTGGTGAGCCGCTGGTGTTCTCCACGGCGGTAGCGGACGTCCACCACCATGACGTCCCGGACGTAGTCGACCTCGGTCACCGTCTGCCGCAGGACGGTGCCGCCGAGCCGGTTCTCCAGGTCGGCGCGCAGGGCTCCGTCGTCGCCGTGCACCACGTCCAGTGTGATGAGGCGGTGCTGGGTGCGGGCCAGGAGGCGAGGATGGTCTGCGGCGTACATGACCGTCAGCAGGACGATGTTCAGTGTGAGCGTCACCGACGGGACCTGGGCGGCCAGGCCGTTGACCAGGCCGAGGGCCAGGGCGACGAAGTAATAGCCGACCTCCTCCTGGGTGAGGGCGCTGGAGCGTAGGCGGATGATCGACAGCACGCCGAACAGTCCGAAGCCGATCGCGAGGTCCGCGCGCTGGAGCAGGAGGAGCGATACGACGGTGAAGACGCCGACGTTGACCGCCACGTAGGCGAGTTGGAGGTCGCGTCTGCGGTGCCGCCGGAAGTAGATCAGGTGCGCCAGTGCCGTGATCGCCACCAGGTCGGTGGCCAGGCCGTAGACGATGTCGTCGCGCACGGTGCCCTCCTTCGGTCGTGTGATCGAGAGACTCTCGCCGGTCGATGAGGCGGCGGTGAGGCCAGGGTGAGGGCCTTCTCATCCGGATGAGAGGGTTCTCATCCGCGACGCGTCGCGGGAGGCGGGGCGGCGGGAGATAGTGGGCGCATGGCCACCCGTGCGGCGATCGCCGGTGTGGGGACGGCGGCTCTGGTCACTCTCGGCCTCGCCGCCGGGTTCGCCCGCGCCCAGACAAGTGACCCTCCGCGGCTCGGCGACATCGTGCGGGTTTCGCCGCCGGTCGAGTCGCACTCCAGGACGCCGTCCGAGGCGGCGAGTCCGGTGCCCAGGCAGAAGGCTCGGCCCGTGCCGGCGCCGCTTCCGCCGGGCAGCGATGACGATGACGACGTCGATGACGGCGATGCCGACGACGACTGAGGCGCACGGTGTCAGCGCCCGGGCCCGCATCGTCGGCTGGATGCTGCTGCTGGTCGCGCTCGCACTGGGCGGGTCGGTCTTCGCGACCTGGTCGGTGCTGTCGGCGCGGCTGGACGAGCGGGTCAACGAGGAACTGGGCCACGAGGCCGCGAAGCTCCGCGAGTACGCCCAGAGCGGCGTCGACCCGGCGACCGGGCGTCCGGTGCGGGACGTCCGGACGCTGCTCACCGCATACCTCGCGCAGAACCTGCCGGACGGCCACGAGTCCTTCTTCAGCATCGTGAACGGCCGCGCGGACCGCCGCAGCCCGTACCCGCCGCCCGCCCGGCTCGACCATGACGCGGCCTTCGTCGCGCGGGTCGCGCGCGCCGGCCGTCCGTCCCATGGGTGGGCGGACAGTGCGGCGGGGCGTGTCCGGTACGCGGTCCTGCCCGTCCGGGTGGCCGGTGATCCGGCGCGCGGCGCCCTGGTCGTGGTGCAGTTCCGCGACCTGCAGGAGGATGAGGTCGTCGAGACGACGCGGGTGCTCGGGATCACGGCGTTCGGTGCGCTCGCCGCCGCCGGGCTGGCGGGCTGGCTGATCGCGGGGCGGGTGCTGGCGCCGGTCCGGCTGGTGCGGCAGGCCGCCGAGCGGATCGGCGGGTCCGACCTGACGCGGCGGCTGGAGGTGCGCGGCAACGACGACGTCGCCGCGCTGGCCGCCACCTTCAACGTGATGCTCGACCGGCTGGAGGCGGCGTTCGCGACGCAGCGCCGGTTCGTGGACGACGCGGGGCACGAGCTGCGGACGCCGCTCACCGTCATCCGCGGGCATCTGGAGCTGATGGGCGACGACCCCGGAGAACGGGCCGAGACGCGGGAGCTTCTCCTGGACGAGCTCGGCCGGATGAGCCGCATCGTCGAGGACCTGCTGGTCCTGGCCAAGGCCGAACGCCCCGACTTCCTCGCGCCGGGCGAGGTGGACCTGGCCGACCTCACGGTCGAGACGGTCGCCAAGGCGCGCGGGATGGCCGCCCGGCGGTGGCGGGTCGGCGACGTGGCGGAGGTGCGGATGGTCGCCGACCGGCAGCGGCTCACGCAGGCGCTCATGCAGCTCGCGGCGAACGCCGTCCGGCACACCGGCGAGGACGACACCATCGAGATCGGTTCGGCGGTGCGCGGCTCCACGGTCGTGCTGTCGGTGCGCGACACCGGGCCGGGCGTCGCCGAGGCGGACGCCGGGCGCATCTTCGACCGGTTCGTCCGCGCCGGTCCGGGGCCGCGGCCGACGGATGGCGCGGGGCTCGGGCTGGCGATCGTCGCCTCGATCGCCCGCGCGCACGGCGGGCGCGCGGCAGTCGAGCACCCGCCCGGCGGTGGTGCCCGGTTCGTCCTGGAACTGCCGCTGTGGCCGGCCGACGCCGCCGCGGTGCCCGCCGTCAAGGAGGACGCATGAGCCGGATCCTGATCGCCGAGGACGAGCCGCGCATCACGTCCTTCCTGGAGAAGGGCCTGGGCGCGGCCGGGTTCGGCACGGCCGTCGCCGCCGACGGCGTCACCGCCTGCGAGCAGGCCCGCGGCGGCGCGTTCGACCTGATGATCCTGGACATCGGGCTGCCGCTGCGGGACGGGTTCACCGTGCTGCGCCGGCTCCGCGAGCAACGCGTCGCGCTGCCCGTCATCATCCTCACCGCCCGCGACAGTGTGGCCGACACCGTCGCCGGCCTGGAGGGGGGCGCCGACGACTACATCCCCAAGCCGTTCGCGTTCGAGGAACTGCTCGCCCGGGTGCGGCTGCGGCTGCGCGCCGACCGGATCCCCGAGCCGACGCTGCTGCGGGTCGGCGACCTCGCCCTGGATCTGCGAACCAGGCGCGCCCACGTCCCCGGGCGGACGGTCGAACTGACCTCGCGCGAGTTCGCGCTCGCCGAGATGTTCTGCCGCAACCCCGACCAGGTGCTGACGCGGGAGCAACTACTGGCGCACGTGTGGGGCTTCGACTTCGACCCCGGCTCGAATGTCGTGGACGTCTACGTCCGCTATCTGCGGCGCAAACTCGGCGCCGGCCGCTTCGAGACCGTGCGAGGTACCGGCTACCGCCTGCGCCCGTAGCGCGCGGATCCGGTGGCCGGAGGTGGCCCCGGAAATGGGGATCGGCGGGAGCGTTTTACGGTGGGGATATGGGTGCGTTGGGTGTTGCCGGACCCGGGAAAGCTGAAGCCTTCCGGTGGTGGGGGCGGATGGCCCGGAGTCCGCTGGGGACGTATGTGGGGCTCGCGACCCGGTACGGGGACGCGGTGCGGGTGCCGTTCGGGAGGCGGCGGGCGTTCTATCTGCTGTCGCGCCCCGAGCACGCCGAACGGGTCCTGGTGGCCAACCAGGACAACTATGTGAAGGCGTTCACGTACCGGCCGTTGCGGGCCGTTCTCGGGGACGGTCTGCTCACCAGTGAGGGCGAGACGTGGCGGCGGCATCGGCGGCTGGTGCAGCCCGCCTTCTCGCAGCGGCACGTCGTCGGTTTCGCGCCGCAGATGGTGGAGACGGCCGTCCAGGGCGTCGAGCGGTGGCCCGACGGAGTGACGCTCGACGCCGCCGGGGAATTGCGGAAACTCACGCTGGACATCGTCGGGCGGGCGCTTTTCGGAAGTGCGCTGGCCGGGGAGGCGGGCCGGACCGGGCGGGCGCTGGAGGCCCTGCAAAGGGGCGCCGTGATCGGCACGTTCCTGCCGGGGGCGACGGCGAAAAGGGAGATCTACCGGCGCGTGCCGGGACTCGGGGGCGCGCTCACGCATCTGGACGGGCTGGTGCGGCGCGTCGTCGAGGGATCGTCCGGCGGGGAAATGCTCAATCTGCTCAAGGAACGCGGCGAACTCGATGCCGAGGAACTCCGGGACGAGGTCCTGACGCTCCTGCTCGCCGGGCACGAGACCACCGCCGCTTCGCTGGCCTGGACGCTGATGCTGCTGTCCAGATACCCGGCGGCCAGGGACCGGCTGGAGAACGAGGTGGACGAGGTCCTCGGCGGCCGGGAGCCGAAGGCCGAGGACGTCGATGACCTGCCGTGGACGAAGGCCGTCCTTTCGGAGGCCATGCGCCTTTACCCGCCGGCCTGGACGATCGAGCGCGACGCGGTCGAAGGCGATGACATCGCGGGTGTGCATGTGCCGGCCGGGTCGACCATTGCCGTCCCGCCCTATCTGATTCACCGGAACGCGGAGATCTGGCCCAATCCGGAGGGCTTCCAGCCGGAACGGTTCATGGGGGAGCAGCAGCGTCCCCGGTATTCGTACCTGCCGTTCGGGGGCGGCAGGCGGATCTGCGTCGGCGCCGGATTCGCGATGCTGGAGGCGACGCTGGTCCTCGCGACCATCAGCCGCACCCATCGGCTGGACCTCGCCCCCGGAGTGAGCGTGCCGTGGCGGGCGGAGATCACGTACCGGCCGGCCGGGGCCGTTCCCATGCGGGTCTCCCGCCGAGCGTGACGACCCCGATCCCGAGCCCGAGTCCGAGCCCGAGCCCGTTTCCTCGCATCTCAGGCGGGCGGGATGTTGTGGTTGCGGTGGAACACGTTCTGCGGGTCGTAGGCGCGCTTGACCTCGCGGAGCCGCCGGAAGTCCGCCGGGGTGTAGGCGGTGGCCGTCCTGGCCGGGTCGTGCAGGAAGTTCAGGAACGAACCGCCGGTCGCGTACGGCAGGAAGGCGGCGTCGTCGGCGTCGGAGCCGTCGACGGTGAGCGAGAACGGAACGCCCCTGTGCCCGACGGGGCCCGCGTCCGCCGCCGGACGGGCCATCGCGCCGCCCCAGTGCCGCACCTCGATGCCGGACGCGCGGCTGCCGGCGATCGCGGCGATCAGCGCGTCGGGAAGATCGGCGTGAAGGTGGAAATGGTGCGGCGCGGTACTGCCCAGCGACTCGGTCCCGGCGTACGGCATCGTCCGGAAATCGTCCCGGAGCGGAGGCCCGCCGGCCTCGCGCAGTGACCGCAGCGCCCGGACGCCGCCCGCGGCCGGGCCCGCGTAGACCGCGCGGACGGCGACGACCCGGCCGTGGACGGCGTGGTCGGTCAGCGCCACCGAGACCGACAGCGCATCGGGACGCGTGTCCGCCTCGTCCCGGAATCGGGCGAGGATGCGGGCGGCCCGCTCGACCGGGAACAGCGCGATCCCGCCGTAGACCGCCGAGACCGGGTGGAGCCGGAACTCCAGCGACGTCACGACGCCGAAGTTGCCGCTGCCGCCCCGCAGCGCCCAGAACAGGTCGGGGTGCCGGTCGGCGTCGGCGGTCAGGTACCGGCCGTCGGCGGTGACGATCCGCACGCGCAGCAGGTGGTCGGCGGCGAACCCGTACCGGCGGGCCAGCCATCCGACCCCGCCGCCGAGGGTGTAGCCGGTGACGCCGACGGACGCGTGCGACCCGGACAGCGGCGCGAGCCCGAGCGGCGCGGCAGCGGCGATGACGTCGCTCCAGCGGGCGCCGGCGCCGACGCGGGCGACGCGGCGGGACGGATCGACGAGCACGCCGGACATGCGCGACGTCGTCAGCAGCAGCCCCTCGTCCGGCGGGACGACCGTGCCGTGCCCGGTGGCCCGCACGGTCAGCGGCAGCCCCGGTCGCGGGAGGCGAGGATCGCGGCGCGGGCGTCCGCCGGTCCGGTGGCGTCGGCGGTCAGCGGCTCGGTGCCGAAGGCGGTGGCGTTCATGGTCCTGTCCTTCCGGAGGGCGGGCCCCACATGGGTGCCGGCTTCGTGCCTCACACACTATGGTCACGGAACCTGATAATCAAGATTCGTGACTAAAATGAGCCGCCACGGCGCGCCGGGACGGCGGCATCCGCCCGCCACGGAAGAGTCAGCGCAGGTGATCAGCGCAGGTGAGAGGCCATCCTGAGTGGGCACAGGGGCGGCATGAACATTACGGGGATCATCTCGGCGATCATCATCGGAGCGATCATCGGGGCGGTGGGCCGGCTGCTGCTGCCCGGCCGCCAGCCGATCGGCGTCATTCTCACCGTGATCGTCGGCATCATCGCGGCGATCATCGGGACCGGGATCGCGCAGATCATCGGCGTGCGGACCACCTCGGGCATCGACTGGATCGAACTCGTCTTCCAGGTCGGCCTCGCGATGCTCGGCGTCGCCCTCGTCGCCAGCCTCCAAGCCCGCCGCAAGCAACGCCGCATGCCCCGCTGACCCATCGCCCGCCCCCACCCTGTGGAGCGGGGCTAGCACCGACCGTGGCCGCGTGTCAGCGACTTCACGTTCCGTGGCCGGACCCCGCCATATCTTCGTGCGGACGACCGATCACCCCCGCTGCGGTGGAATGCTCGGCCCCGGCCCGCTCCCGGCCGCGATGGTCATCGCGGTGGCCGACGACGCAAGTCCGGTCGATACGGGGAGTGGCGCGTGCAGAACATGCTCAAGGGGGCCAACGCCGAGCTGGCGAGCCTGACCGAGGCGAAGGGGCCGGTCACCGTGGCCCTGCGGTGGGCCGACCCGTCCGGCAGCGGGGAGGCGGACGTCGCGGCCCTGCTGGTCGCAGGCTCCGGCAAGGTTCGCGACGACGGCGACTTCGTCTTCTACAACCAGCCGGCCAACCAGGACGGGTCCGTCCAGCTGCTGGGCAAGACGCCGACCGGCGGCGGCAGCGAGGACCGCATCATGCTGGACCTCGCGGCGCTCCCGGCGGACGTCGAGCGGGTCGTCGTGACGGCCAGCCGGTACGCCGGGGCCACCTTCGGCGATCTCGACGATCTCGGCCTGACGCTCTACGACAGCACCGGCGCGGCGCTGCTCGGCTTCGACATCGGCGACGCCGGGACGGAGACCGCGTTCGTGTTCGGCGAGCTGTACCGGCGGGGTGACGGCTGGAAGTTCCGGGCGGTCGGGCAGGGATACGAGTCCGGGCTCGCCGGGCTGGCAGGCGACTTCGGCATCAACGTCGAGGACGGCGACAGCGACACCGACGGTGCCGCCGATGCCGACGCCGACGAGACGCCCGCCGACCGCGCGGCCGCCGAGAACGCCGAGAACGGCGAGGCCACCGCGAAGCGGCAGAGCCCACCGGTAGCCGAGGAGGCGACCCCATCCGAGAAGGACGCCGGGAAGCGGCGGCCCGCGCGCGTCCGCACCGCGAAGAAGCGCAGCACGCTGCCGAAGGCGCCCAAAGCGGACCTCGCCGACCACCCGTCCTGGCAGAGCTCGCGGCTGTTCCCCGTGGCCGGGCTCCGCAACGAGCACGAGCGCGAAGCGCGGGCGACGTCGACGCTGCTGGCGGTGATGGCGCAGGTTCCGGAGTTCGGGCGGCGGCTCACGGCGCGGTTCGGCGCGCCGGCCGGCACCGTCCAGACGTTCGTGGAGACGTCCTTCAAGCACGGCGACACCAAGGTCCGCCCGGACGGGGCCATCCGCGTCGCGCGGGCCGGCCGGATCTGGACGGCGCTGGTCGAGACCAAGACCGGCGGCAGCCCGCTGAAGTCCGACCAGGTCGAGGCGTACCTGGAGGTCGCCGCGCGGAACGGCTACGAGACCGTGATCACGCTGTCCAACGACCTGGCGCTGGACGGCGAGCACCCGCTGACGGTCGACAAGAGGCGGCTGCGCAAGGTCGCGCTGCGGCACCTGTCCTGGGCGGAGGTCGCCCATGAGGCCCACATGCTGTGCCACCACCACGGGCTCGCCAGCCCCGTCCACGCGTGGATGCTCGGCGAACTGCTGCACTACCTGCGGCACGACAACGCCGGATGCCAGGGGTTCCAGGACATGGGCGCGTCGTGGGTGCCGATGCGCAACGCGATCACGGCGGGCACGCTGCGTCCCGGCGACCGGCACGTGGAGCGGGTCGCGGAGAGCTGGGAGAAGCTCGTCCGGCAGCTGTGCCTGCGGCTGAGCGGGGAGACCGGGCTGAACGTCGCGCCGGTGACGCGGCGCAGGCGCTCCTCGGACGCCGCCGCCCGGCGCGCGGAGGTCGTGGCGTCGCTGCTGGAGGCGGGGCGGATGGGCGCCGAGATCCGGATGCCGGACGCCGGCGGGCCGGTCCGGGTCGAGGCCGATCTGCGGACCGGGCAGATCGAGACGAGTGTGGCGATCCCGGCGGCCGTCCGGGCCCGCGCGCTGACCCGGGTGCAGTGGCTGCTGCGGCAACTGGCGGACGCGCCGCCGGAGCTGCGCGTGGAGGCGCTGGCGGACGGGTGCGACGAGGGCCCGTGCGACCTGCTGAAGAACCTGCGGAGCGAGCCGGGGCTGCTCGTGTCCGGGGGCGAGATCACCTCGTTCCGGCTGACGCTGTCCACCGGCATGGGCGCCCGGCGGGGGACGGACGAGGCGGGCTTCGTGCGCAGCGTCGACGTCGCCGTCGACCGCTTCCACCAGCAGGTGATCCAGGCGATCGAGGTCGAGACCGACTAGGGCCCCGAGCAGAGCGTCGGGCAGGGGCTTGCGTATGCATCTCGCAAAACGGGTCTTGTCGTACGTGAATCTTTGATCTCATAGTGCGCTCGGATCAATGCGGAGAGTCACGTCCGGTCAGGGGGAGGCCAGATGGTCGGGGGACTTGCGCCGGTGGCGGAGTACGAGAGGTTCCTGCTGCTCAGGAGGAGGTTCCGGCGCGCGGCCGCGGTGGTCGCCGGGGTGTTTCTCGGGTGGTATTTCGTCTATGTCGGGTTGTCCGCGTTCGCCCGCGGCTTCATGGCGCGGACGGTCGTCGGGCACGTCAACGTGGCGCTGCTGCTCGGCCTGCTGCAGTTCGTCTCGACGTTCGCGCTCGCCGCCGGGTACGCGGCCTACGCGCGGCGGCGCCTGGACCCGCTGGCCGGTGAGCTGCGGTGAGCGGGCGGACGCTGACGTTCGGGCTGTTCGTCGTGTTCATCCTGATCACGCTCGGGATCACGATCTGGGCGCGGGCGAACACGCGGGGCGCCGACGACTTCTACGCGGGCGGCCGGACGTTCTCCGGCGCGCAGAACGGGGTCGCGCTCGCCGGCGACTACATGTCGGCCGCGTCCTTCCTCGGCATCGCGGGGATCATCGCGCTGAACGGCTACGACGGGTTCCTGTACTCGATCGGCTTCCTGGTGGCGTGGCTGCTCGCGCTGCTGCTGGTCGAGATGGTGCGCAACGCGGGCCGGTTCACGATGGGGGACGTCCTCGCGCGGCGGGTCCGGCGGCAGGCGCCGGTGCGGCGGGCCGCGGCCGTGTCGACCGTGACGGTGTCGGTGTTCTACCTGCTCGCGCAGATGGTCGGCGCCGGCGCGCTGGTGTCGCTGCTGCTCGGCATCCACCGTGGCGAGCGGTTCCTCGGCATGGACGCCGGCACCGCGAAGACCGTCACGATCGTCGCGGTGGGCGCGCTGATGATCTTCTACGTGGCGTTCGGCGGGATGAAGGCGACCACCTGGGTGCAGATCATCAAGTCGGTGCTGCTGATGGCGGGCGCCGTCGTGCTGACCGTGCTCGTCCTCGGCAGGTTCGGGTTCGACGTCAGCTCGCTGCTCGGGTCGGCGGCCGACGCGAGCGGGCGGGGCGAGGCGTTCCTGCGCCCCGGCGAGCGCTACGGGCGGGACGTCCCCGGCGACGCGTACCAGACGATCGTGAACAAGCTGGACTTCATCAGCCTGGCGCTCGCGCTGGTCCTCGGCACCGCCGGGCTCCCGCACATCGTCAGCCGGTTCTTCGCCGTCCCCGACGGCCGCGCCGCCCGCAGGTCGGTGTCCTGGGCGATCGGCCTCGTCGGCGTCTTCTACCTGATGACGCTCGCGCTCGGCTTCGGCGCGGCGGCCCTCGTCGGACGGCAGGCGATCGTCGCGCAGGACCCGTCCGGCAACACGGCGGCGCCCCAGCTCGCGCAGGCCGTGGGGGAGCACATCGGCGGGCGCCTCGGCGGGGACGTCCTGCTGGCGTTCATCGGCGCGGTGGCGTTCGCGACGATCCTCGCGGTCGTGTCGGGCCTCGTGCTGGCGTCGTCGGCGTCGCTCGCGCACGACTACTTCGGGCAGGTGCTGATGCTCGGCCGGCCGCGCGAGTCGCAGGAGGTGGCGGTCGCGCGGTTCGCGTCGTTCCTCGTCGGCACGCTCGCGATCGTCCTCGCAGTGGTGGCGCGGAACCTGAACGTGGCGTTCCTGGTGGCGCTGGCGTTCGCGATGGCGGCGTCGGCGAACGTCCCGGCGATCGTGCTGTCGCTGTTCTGGCGGCGGTTCAACTCCGCCGGGGTCGTCGCCGGGATCTACGGCGGGCTGGCGAGCGCGCTGGTGCTCGTGTTCTTCTCGCCGATCGTGTCGGGGAAGGCCGACCCGGTGACCGGCGACAGCCTGTCGCTGTTCCCGGCGGGTGTCGACTTCCACCTGTTCCCGCTGGAGAACCCGGGTCTCGTGTCGATCCCCATCGGGTTCGCGTGCGCGGTCGCCGGGACGTTCCTCGGACGCGACAAGTCCGACACCGAACGCTATGACGACCTGTCGGTCCGGGCGCTCACGGGCGCCGGCGCGCACTGACGCGGGTCTCGCGGAGCGCCGGGCACCGGGCGCCGGGCTGACGCGCGCGGGTGTGGGCGGGTTAACATTCGTCCACCCGGCGGTTACCCGCGAGTACAGAGCGCCTGGCGGGGAAGGGCGGGGGAAAGATCCACAGTGTCCCGGGCCTGCCCGAATGTGCCGAGTGCCGGGGCCGGGGCGCGGTCGTCATGGCAGAATGTCACCCGCCGTGGAGCGCGGCGGTGGCCGGAGGGAGGTGCGGCGGCGTGTCCGAAGCCGGTCGACGCCGTCAGGGGCGATCCCGACCGACCCGACCGACTCTGTCCCCGCACCGGCTCGGCGCCCGGGCGACCGCGGTCCTGACCGTCGTCACGCTCGGCGCCGCGGTGGCCGTGCCGGTGGCGATGGTCTCCGGCGGGGACGGCCCGGCGCGGCAGCAGGCCGTCCGCGGGGCGGCGGCCGGGGCGCTGGTCAACGCGCGGGCCGACCAGATCCGGTCCCGCGAATGGCACCTGAAGGTCCTGCACGCGCAGAAGGCGTGGAAGTACACCAAGGGGCGCGGCGTCACCGTCGCCGTCCTCGACACCGGTGTCGACGCGAACCATCCCGACCTCACCGGGCACGTGGTCGGCGGGCCCGACCTCACCGGCGGCGTCCGGTCCCCCGGCACCCGCTACTGGGGCCTGCACGGGACGTCGATGGCCAGCATCATCTCCGGGCACGGCCACGGCCCCGGGCTGTCGCAGGGGATGATGGGCGTCGCGCCGCTCAGCCACGTCCTGTCCGTGCGCGTCACGCTGGAGAACGACGACCCGCTGCGGCGCGACAACGGGCAGCAGAACGGCGACACCGGCGAGCACGACGCGGTCGCCCAGGGCATCCGCTACGCCGTCGACCACGGCGCCGGCATCATCAACATGTCGCTCGGCGGCGGCCGCCAGTTCTACACCGGCACCAAGTCCCAGGAGAGCGCGATCAAGTACGCGCTCGGCAAGGGCGTCGTGCTGATCGCCTCCGCCGGCAACGACGGGTCCGGCGCCAACCGGGAGAACTTCCCCGCCTCCTACCCGGGCGTGATCGCCGTCGGCGCGCTCGACCGCCGGCTGCGCCTCTGGAAGGACAGCAACCGCCGCTCGCACGCCGCCGTCTGCGCCCCCGGCGTCGACATCGTCAGCGCCGACGCCAGCAACGGCTACGTCGTCGGGACGGGCACGAGCGCGTCGTCGGCGATGGTCGCGGGGGTCGCCGCGCTGGTCCGCTCGCGCTATCCGAGGCTCACCCCGGCCGAGGTGCGGCAGGCGCTCATCCAGGGCTCCCCGGCCCGCCGCGGCCACCCGACCGGCTCCGCCGCCTGCCGCGGGACGGTCGACGCGCTGCGCACCCTCTACGCCGCACACAAGATCAACAAGACGTCCAGCGGGCCGGTGGAGACGCAGCCGCCCGCGCCCTCGCCCACGCCGACGCCGGTCACCGCGCTGCCCGAACGGGACGCCGGGGTCCTGCTCCCGCTCGTCCTCGGCGGCGGCGGGCTGCTCGTCGTCCTCGGGCTCGTGCTCGGCTGGCGGCAGCGGCGCCGCCCCGAGGACGACATCGAGGAGACCGAGGACGTTCCCGAGTACGGGCTGCCGCCCGCCCCCGCCGCCGCGCGCGAACCCGCCCCCGTGGTGCCGGGGCCCGCCGCGCCGGGCTCCGCTGTGCCGGGGCCTCCTGTGCCGGGGCCTGCCGCGGCCGCCCCCGGGCAGTCCGACGGGGAGCCGGGGTGGGCGCCGGTCAGCGTGCCGCTGTGGCAGAACACGCAGGCGTACCAGGGTCCGCCCTTCGATTCCGTCCCGCATGCCGACGCCCACTGGAGCGCCGCACCACCGCCGGACCCGTCGCATCGGGACGGCCCGCCCCGTGAGCCTTCGTCCTGGGGCGGCCCCGAACCGTGGGCGTCCCCCGGCGGCGAGCCGCTGCCGCCGCCCATCGAGCCGAAACAGCCCCCGATGATGTCGCACGAGTTGCGTCCGTTCGTCCCGGGCGAGTTCGCGTCGAACGGGCACGCATCCGGCAACGGGCTCGCCAACGGGCACGGCCATGGCAACGGCCGCCACGCCAACGGCCGCCACGCCGCCGACCTGAACGCCGCCGCCGACCTGGACGCCGCCGCGGACGACGACGAGCCCACCCTCGACGACGCCGACTGGGAGGCGTTCCGGCGCGGCGCCCTGGCGGACCCGGGAGCGACCGATCCGCTCCCCGCGGTATCCACCGAACCGCCGGACGACGTGCCGCCCCCGCCCGTACTCCCCGTGGACGAGCAGGCGACGGGGGCGTTCCCCGCCGTCCCGCCGTCCGATCCCGGCGACGCCGAACCCCCGTACGGGCCCGGTTCCCGGGATCCGCGCCCCGCCGAGGACGAGGACTACCGGCCGCCCTGGTGGTGAGCGCGGTACTCCGCCGGGCGTAGGGCGAGTGCCTCCGGCCGGCCGACGCGGCACCCCGTACCCGTCGCCGAGCATCGACGTATCCGCACACAGGAAGGGTCGATGAACCATGTTGACGACGTTGGCGGCACAGGCCGCGGCGATGCACCCCGGCGGCTGGCAGGACGGGGACGCGCCCGCCTTCTGGCCGGTCTTCCCGATCACGTTCGGCCTGTTCTGGCTGGCCGTGCTGGGAACGGTGTTCTATCTGATCCGCCGCCGCATGACCACGGGTTCCACGGCGGCCGCGGCTGCGGCGGCCGACCCGATGGCCGGGGCGCGGTCGCTCCTCGCCGAGCGCTTCGCCCGGGGCGAGATCGACGAGGACGAGTACCTGATGCGCCTGTCCACCCTCCGCAACGGCGACTGACCGCCGTCCCCCGGCAGGGGCTCACCAGGGCCGCGCACCACCGCGCCCGCCCCGGGCGGCCGCCCTCGGCTCGGAGACCGCTCTCGACTCCGGCCGGGGGCAGCGGCGCGCGCGGAGGCTCCTGCCACGACGTGCGGCGGCCGCACGCCGCTTCGCCTCCGCCGTACCCCGCCTCGCCTCCGCCGCGGGCCGGGTCAGTCGGCGGCGGCTTCTTCGAAGATCCGGCCGATGCCGTCCGAGTACTCCGGCGCGTGGGTGGCGGCGTCGGCGAAGCGGGTGAGCAGGTGGGCGAACTGGGCGCGCTCGTCCGCCGTCCAGCCGCCCATGAGGGCGTCGAGGTAGGCGCGGCGGGAGCGGTCGGCGACCCGCTTGACGCGCAGCCCGGCCTCGGTCAGCCCGAGGTTGGCGCGGCGCGCGTCGACGGGGGACGGGCGGCGCGACACCAGCCCGGCGTCGATGGCGTGGCCGACCAGCCGGCTCGCCGTGGACGGGTCGATCTCCAGCCGTTCCGCGACGGCGCCGACCGTGACCTCGCAGGGACGGGCCGCGCACTCCGGCCTCTCGGCGGCGGCCGTGAGGGCGGCGACGGCGTTCACCACCATGAGGTTCGACAACTGCAGCGGCCGTCCGTCCGCCCCGGCGGAGGTCTGGGCGCGGATCCGCCGCATGAGGTCGGGCTTGGCCCACACGCGGCGCAGATGGAACAGCGCCATCGCGATGTCGGTGAGGGCGGGATCTCCCTGCGGCCCGGGCGGCGCCGGTGCGTCCGGCTCGGCGGGCCGTCCCGTGGCAGGGGTCTCCGTCGCCATGCAAGGTCTCCGTTCGCGTGTCGGAAGCCGGACGCTGCGAACTCCTCACTTTAACCTATGTAGTCTGCACACGATCGGGACCCGCGGGACTGCCGTTCGCGATGGGACACACGGCGCGAGAGAGCCCCAGGTGAAGCGGGATGTGATGCACTGAACCACCGGCCCCCGTTCCCCGCGAACCACCGGAACTTGTCGGCCCGGACGCGTAGCATGGCACCCGCCCGAACCCGGACGAGCCGGGATCAGTAACCACAGAGGGGACCTGATGCGAGCGGCGAACGCCCCCGACGGGCCCCGCGGTGACGTCCCCCCACTGGACGGAAGCATGGACGATGGCCGACCCCCGCGACCCCTGACCGAAGACGATGAGGGAGGGGCCGACGACGCCGCCTTCCATGCCGACCACCTCTCCGAGCGCGACCGGCGGATCCTCGCCTTCGAGCGGCAGTGGTGGAAGTACGCCGGCGCCAAGGAGCAGGCCATCCGCGAGAACTTCGACATGTCGGCGACGCGGTACTACCAGCTCCTGAACATCCTGATCGACCGACCCGAGGCGCTCGAGTGCGACCCGATGCTCGTCAAGCGCCTCCGCCGGATGCGGTCACAGCGGCAACGCAGCCGCGCCGCGCGCCGACTCGGCATCCGGCCCTGACCCGACCACACTGGGTCGGGTGACTTCTCCCCGCTCCGCGACGGCCGCCGGCGACGGCGGCCTCGACGCCATCCGCAGGAACCCGGCCGGGGCCGTGCTCGGCTTCGACTTCGACGGCACGCTCGCGCCCATCGTGGACGATCCGGCCTCGGCCCGGGCCCATCCCGGCGCGGCCCCCGCCCTCGCCCGGCTGGCCCCGCTGGTCGGCGCACTGGTGATCATCACGGGACGGCCGGCCGCGGTGGCCGTCGAGTACGGCGGCTTCGCGGGCATCGACGGGCTCGTCGTCCTCGGGCAGTACGGGCTCGAACGCTGGGAGTCCGGCGTGCTGACCGAACCGGAGCCGCCGCCGGGCGTCGCCGAGGCCCGCGCGAAACTGCCCGGCGTCCTCGCGGCGGCGGGCGCCCCGCCCGAGACCTTCGTCGAGGACAAGGGGCAGGCGCTCGCCGTCCACACGCGGCGCTGCGCCGAGCCGGAGGTCGCGCTGGAACGGCTGCGCGGCATCCTCGCCGCGCTCGCCGAGCGGACCGGGCTCACCGTCGAGCCCGGACGCCTCGTCCTGGAACTGCGCCCGCACGGCATGGACAAGGGGAGGGCGCTGCGCCGGTTCGTCGACGACCTCGGCGCCCGTCCGTCGGCCGTGCTGTTCGCGGGGGACGACCTGGGCGACCTGGCCGCGTTCGACGCCGTCGAGGCGCTGCGCGCGGAGGGCGTGCCGGGCGTGCTGGTGTGCAGCGGGTCGGCGGAGGTCACCGAACTCGCCGAGCGGGCGGACGTCGTGGTCGACGGCCCGCCCGGCGTCGTGGACCTCATGGGCGCCCTGGTGGACGTACCGTCCTGACCTGGGCACTACCTTGTCGGAAAAGTGACAAGACACCCAACCGGAGTTGTCGTATCTCGCGAGACTCTGGGGGCACCCGTAGACGTCGGGTCCAATTGGGCCAAAATATGGTGGATTGCGACAAGCGTGGCTCACGGGGGAGCCACGCTGAGGACATGGGAGGCTTGATGGTGGACACGGGATCGGGAGCCCCGCGCCGTCCGGACGACATCAGGCACACGCCCGCCGGCGGCTTTCCTAGGGCCACGCCCAGGGAGGGCACGCCGATCCAGCCGGCGGACGCCCGCCCGCCGGGCGCGCCCATCCCACCGGGCGCACCGACACGTCCCATCGTCCAGGCACCACCCGGCGAAGCACCACCACGCGCCTGGGGCACACCCCCAGCCCCCGCACCCCCCCAGCCCAGCACCACCGCACAGCCCGGAGGCACCTCACAACCCGGCACCACGACGCAGCCTGGTGGCGTCCCGCTGACCGGCGGAGTCTCGCAGCCCGGCTCGGCCCCGCAGGCCAGTGGCGTTCCGCAACCCGGCGATGTCTCGCAGGCCGGCATGGCCCCGCAGGGCGGTGGCCTTCCGCAGGCCGGCACGGCCCCGCGGCCCAGCAGCGTTCCGCGGGCCGACGGTGTCTCGAAGCCCGGCGATTTCTCGCAGGCCGGTGGCGTCCCGCAGGCGGGCGGTGCCGGCCGGCCGGGCGATGCCGCGCGGCAGGGAGGTGTCTCGCCGGGAGGTGGGCTGCCGCAGCCGGGCGGTCTTCCGCAGACCGTCCACCTGCCGGAGCCCAGTACCGGCACGGGTACCGGCCCGCAGCCGTCCGTACTGTCGCAGACCGGGGGATGGCCGCGGGTCGGCGGTCCGTCCGAACCCGGTGTCGCAGGTGCCCGGCCCGCCGACGCGCGGCCGTCCGAGCTGTCGCAGACCGGCGGGTGGCCGCGGGTGGGCGGTCCATCCGAGCCCGCCGGTCCGGCGCGGGCCGGCGCCGCTGAGTGGGCCGGGGTGCCGGAGGCGCAGGACGCCTACTCCGAGCGCGAGGAGCGCTCGTCCACGGCCGGGCCGATGGGGGTCCGGGAGACCAGCGGTGTGCAGGTCCGGCTGGGGTCGCGGGAACGGGAGCGCGACCGGCAGGCGCGCCGGCGCGCGGGGCGCCGCAGCGGGCTCGTCGCGGCGGGCGTGCTCGTGCTCGCCGGGCTCGTCACGGCCGGCCTCGTCCTCACGCCGGGATCGGGCGACGACGGCGGGACGGACGCGGCGCCGACCAGCGGCGAGCAGAGCCCGGTCGGCACCGCCGAGATGCCCGACGCGGGCAACCCGATCACCGTCGGCACCGCCGACGGTTCCAAGTACCGGATCGCGACGGTGACGAGCGGGGTCAGCGACGGGGTGGCCCCGACGTCGCAGTCCTCGCCGCCGTCGGGGACGTCGTTCCCCTACGTCGAGTACATCCTCAGCAACCCGACGCAGAAGAGGGTCCTGCTCGACTTCCCCGGCGACGTGTTCGTCAAGCGGAGCCTCGTGACGCCGGACGCGCAGGGACGGTGCATGCCGCAGGCCGGCGTCCCCGAGGACATGTGCACCCCGCCGACCAGAAGCCAGGTCGTGCGGCATCTCGCGGGCGGCAACCTGGTCCCGGGCGACGGCGGCGACAAGTACCTGCCGCCGGGCTCGTCGTTCCTGGTGCGCGCGACGGTGGACGTCCCCGTGAACCGCGCCGTCAAGCGCTCGGACATGGGCCTGTTCGTGTGGAAGCAGCTCTATATGGCCGACCAGCTCGCCAAGCAGGCGCCCTTCCCGCGCTGAACGCGAAACCGCCGCGGCCCGGCTGGGGCGCGGCGGTTGCGGTCGTGCGGGTTCACTCGGCTTCGGGGTCGTCGGCGAGGATCCCGTAGAGGCGGCGGCGGGCGTCGTTGACGACGTCCAGGGCGCGCGCCTTCTGCGCCTCGCTGCCGACCGCCATCACCTGCTGAAGGGCTCCCATCAGCTGGCCGATGGCCTCGCGTCCGCGCAGGACGTTCTCGCCGGCGGCCGCGGTGACCTCGTCCCAGGGGGCGATGGTCTGCGCCTCCGCCTCCTCGCGGCCGGTGTCGGTGAGGGAGAACAGGCGCTTGCCGCCCTGCTCCTCACTGCCGACCTTGCCCTCGTCCTCCAGCATCTGGAGGGTCGGGTAGACCGAGCCGGGGCTCGGCCGCCAGACGCCGCCGGTGCGGCCGTCCAGCTCCTGGATCATCTCGTAGCCGTGCATGGGGCGCTCGGCGAGCAGGGCGAGCAGCGCCGCCCGGACGTTGCCGCGCCGGGTGCGCCGGCCGCGCCCACCGCGTCCGCGATGGCCGCCCGGCCCGGGTCCGGACCCGGGACCGCCCGGCCCCCACGGACCGAACGGGTCTCCGCGCCGCCCGCGCTCCACGGGCCCTCGGCCCCCGCCGCGCCTTCTCATCGTGTGGTCGTGCATCGCAGTCTCCTTATCTAGTGATCGGTTGCGATGTATTAACGATATATCGGAACACAACGCGATGCAACGGCAATCTCAGTGATCTGAGTCACGGAAAGCCTGGTTATCCACAGAACCACGTTCTGCTTCCACGTGCGGCGGGTGCGCCTCAGCATGGAGCCAAGCGGGTTCGTCCACTGAGGGGTGTGTCATGGGATTCGTCAAGGCGCTCGTGCGGGACGGTCACTTCGTCGCAGGCGGTTGCCGCGTCCCCATGAGTGGTCCACCGACGCTGCCGGGCTCGGTGACCTGGCCGGGCGTAGTGAGAGCGGTGATGAGGAGCCGTCGTTCTACAGCGTCCCCGGACGCGTCCCCTCTTGGGGAGGGCCTGAGCCTTGGCGGTGACCGGAGCGGCGGCCACGGGCAGGCACGCGGAGGGCGCCCAAGCGCCCGGAGCGGGCATGCCCGCCGAGCCGGGCGACCGCAGCGACACGGCGCAAACCCGCACGGTCACAACACACCCGCACCGTGGCGTGAGGATCGACCGGCTCGTGACGGGGGTTCCAGGGGGTCGCCCCCCTGGGTCAACACAGCGCCCTGGGAATTAGAGCGTCACCTTGAGGTGGTCGAGGATGTCCTTGGTGGCGTTGCGGTCATCGGTCTCCTTGACCCGGATCCACAGGCCGAACTTGCCGGACTTGTCCTTGAGGCCGATCTCGGTCACCGACGGCGTGCCGGTCTTGCAGGCGGTGAAGCGGGTGATCGTCCCGCTGAGGGCGCCGTCCGGCGTGGTGTAGTTCTCCGGGGCGGCCTTCGTACACTGCGGGTGGTTGGACGCGCTCTGCGGCGGAAGCTGGTCGGGGCGCACGTCGGTGGTGACGCCGATGAAGACGCCGGGGCCCTTGCCGTTGCCGAGGAACGCGGCCTTGTCCGGGGTGGCGCGGAGCACGGGCCGGGGCTGGTTGTCGTTCAGCCGGACGGTGGACGGCGTCCACGTCTGCTCCTTGTCCAGCGGCCACGCCTTCGGCACCGCGGTCTTGATCTTGCCCGCGGTGTCGGAGGCCGCGACGAAGTCCTTCGGGATCTCCGCCGCCTTCTTCTCCTTGCCGTCCTTGCCGTCGCCGCCGGAGAACAGCAGGCCGAGCGTCAGCCCGCCGACGACCGCGACCGCGAGCACGACCACCGTGATGACCAGCGGCGTGACGAACTTCTTGGACGCGCCGCCGCCGGAACCCCCGCCGCCCGACAGCCTGCTCATCAGCCCGCCCCGCTTGGCGCCCTGGCCCTGGCCCTGCACCGGACCGGGGGAGGGGGGCTGGAACCCCGTGGGCGGTGGCGGACCGCCGTAGGGCCCGCCCGCCGGCGGCATGGGCGCGCCGCCCTGGGGCGGCATGGGGGCGCCGCCCTGTGGTGGCATGGGGGCGCCGCCCTGCGGGGGCGGCTGGGTCGGGAACACGGCGGTCTTGTTGTCGCCGCCCTGCGGCGGCCCCTGGTAGGACACCGTGCGGTCGTTGTCGTGGTCCGGGGAGGTGGGGCCCTCGCCCTGCCCGAACGGGGTGGCGCGCCTGGCCGGGTCGTCCACGATCGTCGCCTGGCCGTCACCGCGCGGGCCCGGCGGGAGGCGCATCTCGGACGTGCGGACGTCGTCCTCCACGGGCTGGTCCAGCCGTGTCCGCATGTCGGGCGGGACGCCCTGGTGCGCGGCGGCGGTCTGCCCCGGGCCGGGCGGCTGCTGAACGGGACCAGCACCGTGACCAGGGCTGGAACCAGGACCGGGGCCGGGACCGGGGCCGGGACCGGGAGCAGGACCGGGAGCAGGACCAGCAGCGGGCGGCTGCGCCGGGGTGCCGTCCCGGTAGAAGTCCTGGACGGTCGCGTCCGCGTCGATCCGCGGGACCGGGGCCGGAGCCGGGGCGTGGGTCGGGGCCGGGGCCGGGGCCGGGGGTGCGGCCTGCATCGGTGGCGGGCCGGGTGCCGCCGGGGCCGTCGTCGGGCGCAGCGTGGACAGCGCCTCCGCGAACGCCTCCGCGGTCGGCCACCGCTTCTCCCGCTCCACCTCCAGCGCTCGCATGATGACCTGGTCGAACGCCGGCGGCAGCCCTTCGCGCAGCTCGCTCGGCGGCGACTTGACCGGCGCCGGGCCCGGGGCGCGTCCGGTGAGCATGTGGTAGGTCAGCGCGCCGAGCCCGTACACGTCGGCGCGCACGTCCAGGCCGCCGCCGAACCGCGCCTGCTCCGGCGACATGTACCCGGGGGTACCGACCGGCAGCGTGAAGGCCCCGGAGGCGTGCGCGAGGGCCTTGGCCAGGCCGAGGTCGGCGATGAGCAGCTTCTCGCCGCCGTCCGCCGTCGACTGGAACAGCACGTTGGACGGCTTGAGGTCGCGGTGGATCACCCCGAGCGTGTTGATCACCTCGACGCCGTAGGCGATCTGCTCGGCGAGCGCGACGACCTCGGTGACCGGAAGTGGCCGCTCGCGCATGCGGTCCCCGAGCGTCCCGCGGTCGGCGTACGACATGACGAAGTAGGGGCGGGCGTCCGGGAGCTCGCCGATGTCGTGCACCCGGACGAGCCGCTCGGAGTCGGCGCGGCGCAGGATCCGGGCCTCCTCGAGGAACCGGTTGCGCACGTCCAGATCGTCCACCAGGTTGCTGTTCAGCACCTTGATGGCGACCTGCGACTCCAGGGCGTCGTCGTGCCCCAGCCACACAGAGGCGAACGCCCCCGAACCCAGGACGCGATCGATTCGGTAACGGCCTACAGATGCTGGGAAGGACACTCCCGTATCATCCCAGCAAACGGGGTGAGCCCGCGAACGAGCGATGAGGCGGCATGGCATTCGACGAGAGGACCGAGGAGTTGGCGGTGAAGGCCGCTCAGGGCGACCAGGGCGCCCTCAACGAGCTCCTCCGCAAGATCGAGCCGGACGTGCTGCGGCACAGCTCGCGCTTCCTGCCCTGCCGGCAGGACGCCGAAGAGGCATGCCAGGACGCGCTGCTCCAGGTCGCGCGCAACATCCACCGGTTCGAGGGCCGGTCGCGGTTCAGCACATGGCTGCACGTCGTCGTCTCCAACTCCGCCCGGTCCACCTACCGGTCGCTGAAGCGGCGGTCGGTCGAGCAGGCGGGCGAGCTTCCGCAGCAGCGCCCCGACCCGCGCCGGACCAGCGTCATCGCCGGATCCCGGGTCGACATCCTGGACGCCATGGAGGACCTGGAGGCCCGCAAGCCCGACCTCATCCAGGCCCTCGTCCTGCGGGACGTGTCCCAGCTGGAGTACGCGGAGATCGCCGAGCAGCTCAAGCTGCCGCTCGGCACGGTCAAGTCCCGCATCCACGAGGCGCGCAAGCAGGTCCGGCAGACACTGGGCGAGTCCTACACCTGACCGGCCCCTGGCGGGGCGAGCCCGTCATGGCCGGGTCGACCGGCCACGGGTGTGGACCCCGCCCTTGACGGGGCCCGTGGCGGGGCGAGCCCGTCATGGCCGGGTTGACCGGCCACGGGTGTGGACCCCGCCCTTGACGGGGCCCGTGGCGGGGCGGGCCGTCAAAGGTCGGTCATCGCGCGGTAACGGTGCGTCCAGAACAGGGGCCGTGACCAGGGCGCCTCCACCAGCATCGGTGCATGCCATCAGGATCCGCCTCCCGCCACGACCGACCGATCTTCGTTCTCGGCTGCGCCCGTTCGGGGACGACCCTGCTGCGGCTGATGCTCCACTCGCATTCCCGCATCGCGATCCCGGCGGAGACGAAGTTCGTCCTCCCCGCCTATACGGCGAGGTGCGACTTCGGTGACCTCGCGGAGAGGAACAACAGGCGCGCACTCGCCGAGTGGATCACCAGCGACCGCTCCACCAAGGTGCGGGAACTCGGCCTGGACGCCGGCGAGGTCGTCGACGAGATCGCCGACGGGCCGCCGACGCTCGGCTCCGCGCTCGGCATCGTGTTCCGCGCCTACGCGCGGCTGCACGGCAAGCCGCGCTGGGGCGACAAGCGGCCGAGCTACGCCAGGCACGCCGGCACGCTGCTGCGGTTGTTCCCGGACGCGCAGTTCGTCCACCTCGTCCGGGACGGCCGGGACTGCGTCGCCTCCCTGCTGGAGATGCCCTGGTACGACGGCGACGTCCACCACGCCGTGTCGCTCTGGCGGGAGACCGTCGACCAGGGCCGCCGGCTCGCCGCGCGCCTCGGCCCCGACACCTACTACGAACTCCAGTACGAGCGGCTCGTCGCCGACCCGGCCGACGAGCTGACGCGGCTCTGCGGCTTTCTCGGTGAGGAGTTCGACCCGGCGATGACGCACCCGGAGGGCCTCGCGCGGCAGATCGTCCCGTCCCGCAAGAGGTGGCACGGCCGGACGCGCGACGAGGTCAACACGGGCCGCATCGGGTCGTGGGCGGAGCGCCTCGACCCGTGGGAGATCAGCCTGGCCGAGGCCGCCTTCGGCGAGCGGCTCGCCGAGTACGGCTACGAGCCGAGCGGGCTGCCGAAGCCGTCCACGTCCCAGCTCGCCCACTTCACCCGGGTCAGTGCCCACCGCCGCATGGCGCAGCGCAAGGACGCGCTGCGCGAACGCTGGAAGCAGCACCACGAACCGAACCCGGTCGACTGCCGGCTGGTCACCGAGACCTCCGCCAGCACCTCCTGAAGCCTGCGGTGTGCCGCCCGTCCACCCGCCCGGAGCGGGCGGCGCACCGCGATCCGTCCACTAGTCCAGGGCGGCGAGCTGGTCGGCGAACCAGCGCTGCGGGGGGAGCGCCGTCGCGGCGGCGGTGAGGCGGGCGCAGCGCTCGGCCCGCTCGGCGCGCGGCATCAGCAGCGCCTGGTGCAGGGTCTCCGCCGTCTGCGAGACGTCGAAGGGGTTGACCATCAGCGCGTCCTCCGACAGTTCGGACGCCGCGCCCGCCTCCCGCGACAGCACCAGCGCGCAGCCCTGCCGCGACAGGACGGGCCCCTCCTTCGCGACGAGGTTCATCCCGTCGCGGATGGGGTTGACCAGCAGGACGTCCGCCAGGCCGTAGGCGGCGAGGGACCGCGGGTAGTCGTCGTTCACCTGCAGGATCAGCGGGTCCCAGTCGGCGGTGCCGAACTCCTCGGTGATCTGCGCGGCCATCTGCTGGACGGCCGCCGTGTACTCGCGGTACTCGGGCAGGTCGTAGCGGGACGGGTACGCGAACGCCAGGTGCACGACGCGTCCGCGCCATTCGGGATGGTTGACGAGCAACTCCCGGTAGGCGGCGAGACCGCGCACGATGTTCTTCGACAGTTCCGTCCGGTCGATGCGCACGATGAGCTGGCGGTCGCCCACCTGCTCCCTCAGCGCGCGCGCTCGCTCGACGACGTCCTGCTGGTCCGCGCGCTGCCGCAATGCCTCCTCGTCCACGCCGAGACCGTGGACGCCCACGTGCGTGGTGTGCCCTGAACAGGTGACCGTGCGGGCGGCACGGTCGACCCGTGCCCCCGGGACGAGTTCGCAGCAGTCGAGGAACGCCGAAGCCCACCGCTCGGTGAGGAACCCCGCATGGTCGGCGCCGAGTATGCCGAGGAGGATCTGCGTACCGATGTCGTCCGGGAGGAGTTTGTAGTACTCGGGCGGCGCCCAGGGCGTGTGGGAGAAGTGGACGATCCTCAGGTCGGGACGACGTTCGCGGAGCATCCGCGGGGCCAGCGACAGGTGGTAGTCCTGGATCGCCGTCTTCGCGCCATGGGCGGCGTCCCGTGCCAGGGCGTCCGCGAAGGCCGCGTTGTACGCCTCGTAGGACTGCCAGTCGCGGCGGGCGCGGGCATCGAAATGCGGGCTGCGCGGTGTGTCGTACAGAAGGTGGTGGACGAACCACAGCGTCGAGTTGGCCACCGCGTTGTACGCACGGTGAAACGTGTCCGCGGGGATGTCGAGCATCCGTACCGCCGCGCCACCGGTGTCGTATCCCGCCTCGTCTATGCGGCCGTCCGGTGAACGGCGGGCGGCCGTCCGATCGGCCTCGCTGAGGCTCGCGCACACCCAGAGCACAGCCGGGCCTGGAGCGGACGGCGACGGCGTCCGGGCGGACGGCGACGATGTCGGGGCGGGCTCTGACGGCGCCTGGGCGGGCTCCGCCGGGCGGGGCGGCCCGGGGTCGCGCGGGGCGCCCGTGACGGCGGCCAGGCCGGACACCAGCCCGCCGCCACCGCGCCGCATGGCGAGCCCACCGTCCTCGGACAGCGAGAACGACACCGGGCCCCGGTTGGATGCCACCAGCACTTGGCTCATACCGGCAGGGTCTCAGTTGTGACCGGGGTGCTCCACAGTGACCCGCGTGGTTTCCGCCACGGCCGGACATCGGCCGGACATCGGCCGGATTAGCCTGTTTTGTAAGGGGTAACGGAGCGGGATGAGCAGGTCCGACACGACGAAGACCGTGCTCGTCGCCGGTACGGCCAACGCCATCCTCGCGATCACCAAGCTGGTCGCCGGCCTGTTCGCCGGGTCGAGCGCGATGCTCGCCGAAAGCGCCCACTCGATCGCCGACACCCTCAACCAGAGCTTCCTGCTCGCCTCGCTGCGGCGCAGCGAACGTCCCCCCGACCGGCGCCATCCCTTCGGCTACGGCAACGAGCGCTACGTCTGGTCGCTGCTCGCCGCGTTCGGGATCTTCGTCGCCGGAGCCGGGTTCTCGATCTTCGAGGGCATCCTGACCATGACCGGCCACGGCGCCGCCGGCACGGCCGTCTGGCTCGCCTACGCCGTCCTCGCCCTCGCCGCCGTACTGGAGGGGACGTCCTGGATCCGCGCCCTCTACCAGGCGCGCAAGGAGACCCGCGCGACCGACCGCGACCTCGTCGAGCACGTCCGCAAGTCGCCCGACCTGACGTTCAAGACCGCGCTGTTCGAGGACAGCGCCGCGATGGTCGGCCTCGCGCTCGCCGCGGGCGGGCTGGTGCTGCGGCAGATCACCGGGTCGGACTTCTGGGACGGGCTCGCGTCCGTCCTCATCGGGCTGCTGCTCGTCGCGCTCGCGCTGCTGATCGGCAAGGAGAGCACCGGCCTGCTCATCGGACGCGCCGCCGACCCGGACGCGCAGCACGAGATCCGCGCGGAGATCCTCGACGCGCCCGGCGTGACCGGCGTGGACGAGCTGCTCACCATGCACTTCGGCCCCGAGCAGCTGCTCGTCGCCGCCAAGGTCAACTTCTCCGACCACATCAGCGCCGACCAGGCCGAGGACGTCGCCGGGGAGATCGACCGGCGGCTCCGGGAGCGGCTCCCGATCGTCCGGCACGTGTTCCTCGACCCGACCCAGCGGACCGTCCGCCGGGAGTCGCCGGCGTGATCAAGACCTCGTCCGGGTAACGTCTCAATCGGTGGACCGCGCTGTCTGGCATCCGATCAGCTCATGTAAAGTCACCCATACGAGTTCAAACCACTCGTGGATCGACAACTGAATACCGCTCATCCAGAGGGGTGGAGGGACCGGCCCTGCGAAGCCCCGGCAACCACCCGGCTATGGCGCACTCGCGATCCTGCGAGGCCGGCCGGGAGATGGTGCCAACTCCGGCCTGCGACCAAGGTGGCGCAGGGAAGATGGGGAGAAAGGCCTCGCCCTCATGGCACTCACGCCTGCCACAGACCTCGGACCCGCTACCGCGCTCGTCTGCCGCGAATGCGGCTCCACGCGCGATCTCGGCCCCTTCTACGCCTGTGAAGAGTGTTTCGGCCCCCTGGAGATCGCCTACGACTTCCAGGGCGTCACCCGCGACTCCATCGAGTCCGGGCCGCGCAACATCTGGCGCTACCGAGGGCTGCTGCCCGTCCCGTCCAACGTCGCGGACACGCCCAACACCGAGCCCGGCCTGACCCGCCTCGTCCGCGCCGACAACCTCGCCGAGAGCCTCGGCCTGCAGAGCCTGTGGGTGAAGGACGACAGCGGCAACCCGACCCACTCGTTCAAGGACCGCGTCGTCGCCGTCGCGCTCGCCGCCGCCCGCGAACTCGGCTTCAAGGTGCTGGCCTGCCCGTCCACCGGCAACCTCGCCAACGCGGTCGCCGCCGCCGCGGCCCGCGCCGGGATCCGCAGCGCGGTGTTCGTCCCGTCCGACCTCGAAGCCCAGAAGATCATCACGACGGCCGTGTACGGCGGGACGTTCGTGACGGTCGACGGCAACTACGACGACGTCAACCGGCTCGCCTCGGAGATCGCCGGTGAGCAGGAGGACTGGGCGTTCGTCAACGTCAACGTCCGGCCCTACTACGCCGAGGGCTCCAAGACGCTCGGCTACGAGATCGCCGAGCAGCTCGGCTGGCGGCTGCCCGACCAGATCGTCGTCCCGGTCGCGTCCGGCTCCCAGCTCACCAAGATCGACAAGGCGTTCCAGGAGCTGATCAAGCTCGGCCTCGTCGAGGACAGGCCGTACCGCGTGTTCGGCGCCCAGGCCGCCGGCTGCGACCCGGTCGCCGCCGCGTTCAAGGCCGGGCACGACGTGGTCCGCCCGGTGAAGCCCGACACGATCGCCAAGTCCCTCGCGATCGGCAACCCCGCCGACGGCCCCTACGTCCTGGACGTCGCCCGCCGCACCAACGGCGCCGTCGAGGACGTCACCGACGCCGAGGTCGTCGAGGGGATCCGCCTCCTCGCCCGCACCGAGGGCATCTTCGGCGAGACCGCCGGCGGCGTCACCGTCGCGACCCTCCGCAAGCTGATCGGCGCGGGCACCCTCGACCCGTCCGCCGAGACCGTGATCATCAACTCCGGGGACGGCCTGAAGACCCTGGACGCCGTGGCCCCGGTCGTCGCGCCGTCCGCGAACATCGCCCCGTCCCTCGACGCGTTCCGCGCCGCCGACCTCGCCTGAGAAGAGGAGCACCATGAGCGTTTCCGTGCGCATCCCGACGATCCTGCGGACCTACACCGGCGGCGAGTCCGAGGTGAAGGCCGACGGCACCACGCTGCGCGCCGTCGTCGCCGACCTGGAGACGAACTACTCCGGCATCTCCGCCCGCATCCTGGACGACGCCGGCAAGATCCGCCGCTTCGTGAACGTCTACGTCGGCGACGAGGACGTCCGCTTCGCCGACGGCCTGGACACCCCGACCCCCGACGGCGCCCAGATCTCCATCATCCCCGCCGTCGCCGGCGGCTGACATCACCCGCGGGCCCGGCTCCGGCCGGGCCCGCCCCTATCATCCCCGGATGACCCAAGCCACGTTCTGGCGCTGGCCGGGCGCGCTGGCCCCCGCCCTGACCGGCCTGGCCATCCTCGGCTTCTGGGCCATGTCCGCCCTCCAGGCCCGCGCCGACCGCGCCCGCGAACTGGACTGCCTCCACCACCGCGCCGCCGCCCACTGGAGCCACGGCTACGGCGCCTGGCTGCCCGTCGGCGTCTTCGCCTCCACCGCGCTGGCCGCGGTCCTCGCCGTGGCCGTCCTCGCGGCCGGCGCGCGCTCGCCTCAGTGGGCCCGCGTCCTCTGTGCCCCGATCCTCCTGATCGCCCTCTGCGCCCTGGTCCCCGCCGGCCTGGCCGCCGAAGCCTATTTCGTCTTCCCGGGCGCCGACGTCTCCACCGTCAGCGCCGCCCCCTGCGGTGTCGGCTGACCCTAGGATGGCGCGGTGGCAGAGCATGACACGGTCGAACTCATCCATCTCGCCGACGACCTCGGAAACAGCGTCGTCCTCCGCATAACAGGCCAGGACGCCCGCGGCCTGAACGGCGTCATCGAGGTCGGCAGCTATCTCGTCAACGGCAGCATCAAGACCCGCCTGACGTCCGCGGACCTCGCCGAATGGGAGAACGTCCTCGACTCGCTGGCCGAAGGCGCCGACGCCGCATCATGGCGAGAAGGGCAACGCGCCCCCGAAATCCACCTGGAAACCGACGGCAACCAGGTAACCGTCACCGTGGCCGACGCCCACTCCTACCTGGTCACCGTCGAACTCACCATCGAGGTGGCCAAGGACTGGATCGAAACCCACCAGTCCCACCTGGCCGCCACCCGCACAGCCCACACTGGTCTGCTCTAGGCGCCCGTCCGCCGAGTCATCGACCAGGTGCGAGGACCACCGCCCGGCAGGACGTATTCGGCGGTGACCTCGAATCCGAGCTTCTCGTAGAAGGCGACGTTGCGGGCCTCGGAGGTCTCCAGAAAAGCGGGGACGCCTTCGCGGTCGGCGGCGTCCAGCCCCGGACGGATGACGGCGCCGCCGAGACCGCGCCCCTGCCGGCCGGGGTCGACGCCGACGGCGCCGAGGAACCATACGGGCTCCTCCGGCCGGTGCCGGGCCATGGCGGCCTCGGCCTCCTCGTAGGCGGTGAAGCGGTCGCCGGCCAGTTCCGCGAAGCGCGGCCCGAGCTCGGCGAACACGTTCCCGGCGTCGGCGGTACGCGGCGTCGTCCACACGGCGACCGCGTCACCACCGCCCGCGACCCAGACGCTGCCGTGGTCGAGTCCGATCCGGTCGATGAACAACTCTTGGAACCGCTCGACGCGCCGCAAATGGTCGTCCGCCGCGATGACGTGCCGCGTATAGGCATAGTCGGCGAACGCACGCCCCAGCGTACGGACGGCACGCGGAACGTCCCCCCGAGTCCCAGGACGCACCTCAAAGTCCCGCGCGAAACCACCAGTAGCCTCGGCCACACTCATCCCCACACCCCCCAGAACCTCCCGAACGAGGCTACCCGCCACCCACCCCGCCTCATCCTCCACGCTCCGGAGCAACCACCCGGCAAGCCCACCTGTCACTCGCCGTACTGAACGCCAAGGGCGCAAAGGACCCAGGTAGCCACCACCACCGACGCCGAAGCCCAACCCCGCCCGCACCGACCGGCCCACTGACCCGTACCGGTCAACAAGAACCAAAAGAGCAACCCGGGGCCGGTTCCACACCCCACCCGCGCAGGTGAGAACAACCGGCAGCCCCACCGAGCAAGAACGGGGCCGTCCGTTCCGTGATTGTTCCGCGCGCCCAGAACTAGGCTTCAGCGGGTTGCGTGATCTACCGCTTCCGAGTCCGATAGTGCCTGAGCTGTTCCGTGATCTTCGCGGAGTCCCGGTCTCCGTTCAGCTCGGCCAAGAGGTCGTCGGGGCACAATTCGTAGTGGTCTCCCCACCACTTGCGCGCCTTTGCGTCCCAGATGCGGTAGCCGCCGGGAACCCCGCGGGCTACGTAGCGCCTCTTCGCCACACGCCCCTCCATCGCCAACCCAGACAGCCGCTCGACCGCACCAAAGAGCCTACGAACGGGCCTCGGCCGGGTCTGGACGCATCGCCCTATGGCGAGTTGTGGCGCCAAGTCCGGGAGACTGTCGCAAAGACCTTCGAGGCGGGCGGTGGCGCGCCCCCCTGACAGCCGTCCGCCGACGGGCGGGCGGAGGTCTCGCGATGTCCAAGCATCGGGGAAACAAAGGACCGATGACGGCCAGTATCACCAGGTGCGCAGTCTCAAGGCGCGCGCCGACGAGGTGAAGCGTCCGGTGCCGGCCTGCCCCGAAGTGGTCGTTATCTTGCGTGCCCACGTGGACGAGTTCGGCGCGGCCGAGGGTGGTCGGCTGTTCGGCAATCAGCGCGGCCACCGTCTCGCGTTGGTCAGTTATGAGTCGGTTTGGTGGCGCGCCCGTGAACACGTCCTGACCGCTGCCCAGCTCGCCACGCCGCTCGCTCAACCGCCGTACGACCTGCGGCATGCGAGCCTGTCGCTCTGGCTCAACAGTGGGGTGCCGGGGGCCAACGTGGCGGCTCGTGCCGGGCACTCGGTGGCCATGCTGCAGAGCACATATGCTCACTTGTCCCATCCCGGTGCGCGCGTTCCGCGATCGTTCCGCGACTACCGGCGGACGATCACGCACCGTGGATCACGGCGACACACCCGTGAGGCTTCCGAACGAGGCTCCGACGCAGGTGGGAACGGGTCCGGACGGGTAGATGAACCTTCCCCCGCCCAGGATGTGTGGCGCTTGCACTCGGCAGGGTAGAGTGCTAAACAAACGGTTGGCACTCTGCTGTGGAGAGTGACAGCTTCACAGTCTGGGTCGGGGCGATGAGGCCTCAGTCCGGCGGCGGAATGGCAGTCGTCGGCGGGGGCCGTCCGTCGCGGGCGTCGGCTCGATCCTTTAAGCCACCTTGTTCCGGGAGGACTGGAGCCTATGGCTGCAAAGATGATCGCGTTCGACGAGGAGGCCCGTCGCGGTCTCGAGCGCGGCATGAACCAGCTGGCCGATGCAGTAAAGGTGACCCTTGGTCCCAAGGGTCGCAACGTCGTGCTGGAGAAGAAGTGGGGCGCCCCCACGATCACCAACGACGGTGTGTCGATCGCCAAGGAGATCGAGCTCGAGGACGCGTGGGAGAAGATCGGCGCGGAGCTCGTCAAGGAGGTCGCCAAGAAGACCGACGACGTCGCGGGTGACGGCACCACCACCGCGACCGTGCTGGCCCAGGCGCTCGTGCGCGAGGGTCTGCGCAACGTCGCGGCGGGCGCGAACCCGATGTCGCTGAAGCGCGGCATCGAGGCCGCGGTCGAGCGGGTCAGCGAGGAGCTGTCCAAGCTCGCCAAGGACGTGGAGACCAAGGAGCAGATCGCCTCCACGGCGTCCATCTCCGCGGGCGACCCGCAGATCGGCGAGATGATCGCCGAGGCGATGGACAAGGTCGGCAAGGAAGGCGTCATCACGGTCGAGGAGAGCCAGACCTTCGGTCTGGAGCTCGAGCTCACCGAGGGGATGCGCTTCGACAAGGGCTACATCTCGCACTACTTCGTGACCGACCCTGAGCGGATGGAGGCGGTCCTCGAGGACCCGTACATCCTGATCGTTCAGAGCAAGGCGTCGGCCAACAAGGACCTGCTGCCCGTCCTCGAGGGCGTCATGCAGTCCGGCAAGCCGCTGCTGATCATCGCGGAGGACGTCGAGGGCGAGGCCCTGGCCACGCTGGTCGTCAACAAGATCCGCGGGATCTTCAAGTCCGTGGCCGTGAAGGCCCCGGGCTTCGGCGACCGCCGTAAGGCCATGCTGGGCGACATCGCCACGCTGACCGGTGGCCAGGTCATCAGCGAGGACGTGGGTCTCAAGCTGGAGAACACCACGACCGACATGCTGGGCCGCGCCCGCAAGGTCGTCATCACCAAGGACGAGACCACCATCGTGGACGGCGCCGGTGACGCCAACGAGATCGCGGGACGGGTCAACCAGATCCGCACCGAGATCGACAACACCGACTCCGACTACGACCGCGAGAAGCTCCAGGAGCGCCTGGCCAAGCTCGCGGGCGGTGTCGCGGTCATCAAGGCCGGCGCCGCGACGGAGGTCGAGCTCAAGGAGCGCAAGCACCGCATCGAGGACGCCGTCCGCAACGCCAAGGCCGCGGTCGAGGAGGGCATCGTCCCCGGTGGCGGCGTGGCGCTGCTGCAGGCCGGCACCAAGGCGTTCGACAAGCTGGAGCTCGCGGGCGACGAGGCCACCGGTGCCAACATCGTCAAGCGCGCTCTTGAGGAGCCGCTGAAGCAGATCGCCGTGAACGCCGGCCTTGAGGGCGGCGTCGTGGTGGAGCGGGTCCGCAACCTGAAGCCGGGTGAGGGCCTGAACGCCGCCACCGGCGACTACGTCAACATGTTCGAGTCGGGCATCCTCGACCCGGCCAAGGTGACCCGGTCCGCGCTGCAGAACGCTTCGTCGATCGCCGCGCTGTTCCTGACCACCGAGGCCGTCATCGCCGAGAAGCCGGAGAAGAACCCGGCCCCGGCGGGCGACCCGTCCGGCGGCATGGGCGGCATGGACTTCTGACGCGTTTCCTCACGTCGGTGAGTCTCAAGGGGCGGTCCTTTACGGGCCGCCCCTTTCGCGTTCCACGTTTCGGTGCGGCGCTGCCATCACGCGGCTCCAGGCCCGACTTTCAGCTCCGGTGCTGCGTGTCGACCAGCCGCGCGGCGCGCCAGCGGCCCTCCTACCCGGTAGAAGGCGTTCGACGGTCAGGGCACGCTGCTCGCCATCGCGGCGGAGCGTGACGTCTCGCTGCTCCGGCAGGTGCTCCGGACGCCCCTAGGCGGAGACGGCGACCTCCGCGCCGTCGCATCGCCGGGCCGCGGGCCGTCGCGCTGCGGGCCGTCGGGCCACTTGGTCGGCCGTCGCGGCTGCTGGGCCGTCGCGCTGCCGTGCCGCCGGGCCGTCGGGCCGTCGGGCCGCTTAGCGTGCCGTTGTGCCGTTGTGCCGTTGTGCCGTTGTGCTGGTGGGCTGTCGGGTGGGGCTTCTGGGGGGACGGTCTGCGGTTCCCGGCCGCGTCGCGGTTCACACGGTCGATCGAAACCGCGTCCGCCACGGCGGGCGGGGGGCTGGGGTAACTAGGCCGAAGTAGCCGCCGGGTCCTCTGTGCGCCTTGGGGCACCCGGGGGCAGGGGCAGGGGAAGGGGTGCTGGGCGGCGGAACACCGGACCGCCGGACCAGACCGCCGGACCGCTGGAGCGCTGGAGCGCTGGATGGCGGGCTGTGTGCATGGGTGGGGCCGGACGGGGTGCCCGGACGGCGAGAAGGATGTGTCTTTCGTATCGGCGCCGCGGTGCGAGTTCGCCGAGGTCAGCCGTGGTGTGAGCGTCGCGCCAGTGGGTTACGGGACGGGGCCGTGCGCCGAAAGAGCTTTCCCTTCCGGGGCGGAGCTTGGGAGGATCGCCCGTTGAACACCCCGGGCAAGGGTGTGCGGTCATGGAAGTGAGGCGGCCCGCGCATGCGGTCGATGAGGCAGGAGAACACGTGAGCGAAGTGTTCAGCTCCCCGGTGCTCAAGGTCGAACAGCCTCGCAGGGGCCCGTTCGCGAAGTCGCAGTACAAGGTGATGGACGGCGACGGGACCGTCCTCGCGATCGCCGGCCAGACGAACGACGAGGGCCGCTCCGAGATGCGGGGCCTGTTCCCCGGCAAGTCGAACCTCGATGCCCGGGCCGTCCTGCTGACCACGCCCGACGGCGAGCCGCTGCTGATAGTGGACAAGCAGAGCGGGCGGGAGTACACCGAGATCTTCCGGCCGGAAGGCGAACGTGTCGGGTCTTTCGTCACCGAGCGCGTCGGGCGCCGCTACGTCATCTACGACGACGACGGGACTCTCATCGGTGCCGTGGACGTCGACGTTCCGCGCAACAACTTCCTGGTCAAGGACGCTGACGGTGGCAAGGTCGCGCATGTGCGCAAGAAATGGGCGGGGCTCGCCACCCACCTGCTGACGACGGCGGACAGGTACGCGATCGAGATCTCCGACCCCGTCCGGGAGCCGTTGCGGACGATGGCCGTCATGACGGCCATCGTCATGGACATGAACCTCCACGAGGCCAAGGAGATCACCTGACCGTGGCCGTGGCCACGGATGGGTCTTCACGGCCTCCACGGGGCGAGGTACCTTCCGTGCGTGCAGGCCATGCCCGGGCGAATGAACGGCTGGTGGATCTCGCCGGCCGTCCCGACCATCGCGAACTGCGTGCTGGCCGCCCTCTGGCTCTTCTCCGCCATCGGAGGCTGGGGCGACGCGGCCTTCTGCGGTGAGGACGAGCGCCACGATCCGCGATGCGGGGCCGGCTTCGAAGATGCGGTGAGGCTCTCGTCTCCGGCCGCCGCCATTGCCGCGGCCGTGGCCGTCGCCGCTTGGGCAGCGCACGGCATCCGGCGCAGGCCCGGCCTGTTGGACGCGTCCCTGACCATCGCGGCATTCATCTGGGTCCTCGCCGAGGCCGTTCTCTTCATCGGTGGATACCTCGCCAAGCCGTGAGCGCAGCTGCTCGGGCCGCGTTGCCGAAATGAAACATTGGCGCTTCGTGCGGTGCGCCAGATGCGGCTGATGGGGGATGAATCAGATGAAAACCGAGGTAGATCGAGCCTCGTCCCTCCTCGTGACCGGCGGGGAGGCGGGTTCCAGGACGATCCGTTCCCGCGCGCTGGTTTGACGTCCACCTACCTTGGGCATACTGTTCACTTCGCCCCACGGGGTGCGGGACGCCTGACGGCGGCCGGCCCGAGGGGAAACCACCTACGAACCAGCCGATGCGGCTTCGTCGCGTCTGCTGTGCCGTGCGGTGGCGTCGGAAAGGCTCCGTTTTGACAATCGGGCCGGATCTGATGAAATAGCTCCACCGCTCCGAAGGTGCCGCGCAAGTGACATTGGACGGGCGTTATCGAAGAAGGCCGAAATTGACAGACCGGCCGGATCCGGTAAAGTAAGACGAGTCAGCCCCGAGGCGAGAAACGCGAAAGCGGGTCCAGCACGGTGGGTGTCCGTTTCTTGAGAACTCAACAGCGTGTTAAAAGCCAGTGCCTTTATCGGCTCGGTCGTTTTT
>NZ_JBEYTW010000024.1:24358-97601 GCF_040643275.1 Spirillospora sp. NPDC047418 | reverse complement strand
CATCACGGGCTTCCCCCCCGGCCGGTGGCGGCCCCGCATGTCCGGTGGTGTGAGAGGAGGGCCGGGCGACCCGGCCCTCCTACTCGATCCCGGGAGGCCGCGCGCGGCCCTCTGCGTCCGGAACGCCGGGGGTTGTCACGAAGTTCCGTTGATCTTGTCACGATTCCGCATCCTCTTGTGGCGGGCCCTGTCGAGGCTCGCCGCAACCTGGTCACAATCTCCTGTCATTTACCCGTATGTCTGACTCAACCGGAGTCAGCACGTTAGGGGGATATGTGAAGAGGATCGTTGTCGTGGCCGCGGTGGCCGGGCTCGGTCTCACCGGCGTGGGCGCCACAAGCGCGCAGGCCGCGGGCCCCTCCGCCGGAACGGCCGGAGGTTTCGACCCCGCCGCGGTGCAGTGGCACGCGTGCCCCACGGACTTCGTGCAGACCGTGCACGACTACTACGACGCGCTGTACCCGGTCTCCAAGATCGTGCAGTGCGCCGAACTGCGGGTGCCGCTCGACTACGCCAAGCCGAACGGCACGAAGATCACCCTGCAGCTCACCCGGACGCCGCACACCGGCAAGGGCGCGGCCAAGGGCGACATCATCGTCAACCCGGGCGGACCGGGCGGCGGCGGCGCGCTCTTCGGGCCGCGGGTGTTCGCGCAGAACTCCGCCCCGATGCGCGACGCCTACAACGTCATCGGGTTCGACCCGCGCGGCGTCGGGATGAGCGTCCCGGCCCTGCGGTGCGACCCGACCGCGGCGAACGCGCCGCGTCCCGACTACGGCACCGGCGACTGGAGGTCGGTCAGCACCTGGCTGAAGAGGTCCAAGGCCTACGCCGACGACTGCGCGAAGAACGACGAGATCGGCCTGCTGGACCACGTCAAGACGACCGACTCGGTGAACGACATCGAGTCGATGCGCAAGGCGCTCGGCAACGACAAGATCGACTACTACGGCGCCTCGTACGGCACCTACCTCGGGTCGGCCTACGCCACCATGTACCCGAGGAACGTCGACAAGATGGTGCTGGACGGCAACGTCGGCCCGTCCGACGTCTGGTACGACGCCAACCTCAAGCAGGACATCCAGTTCGACATCAACATCGACTACTACTTCGGCTGGATCGCCAAGTACGACTCGGTGTACCACCTCGGCACGACCCAGCGTAAGGTGCGCGACTTCTTCTACGACCTGCGCGCCAAGCTCAAGAAGAAGCCGGTCTACTACACCGACCAGGACAGCGGGCAGACCCTCGCCGTCGGGCCGGACGAGCTGACCGACGTCATCCTGAACGCCGGGTACCGCCGCAGCCAGGCCGTCTGGCACGGCTACGCCGCCGGGCTGTCGGCCTACAAGGCGGGCGACACCGCCGCGTTCGCCGGGACGTTCGGCGCCCCGACGAGCGGCGAGTCCGACGACAACGGCACCGCGATGTACCTCGCCACCGAGTGCACCGACGTGCAGTGGCCGACGAGCTGGGCCAAGTGGCACCGCGACAACACGCGGATCAACCGCAGGCACCCGTTCGAGACCTGGGGCAACGTCTGGTTCAACGCCCCGTGCCTGTTCTGGAAGGGCAAGGCCGGCACGCCGGTGAACATCGGGCACACGCGGGACCTGCCGCGCAACATCCTGATGTTCCAGTCGACCGCCGACGCGGCCACCCCCTACCAGGGCGCGCTGGACATGCACCGCCGGCTCAAGGGCTCGCGCCTGGTGGTCCAGGACGGCGACCGCACGCACTGCATCGTGCACCGCGGCTCCGCCGAAGTGGACGCCTACTTCGACGCCTACTTCCTGCGGGGGGAGCGTCCGGAGCGGCGCACCGTGCACGTCCCGCAGCTCGGTGACCCGGTGCCGCCGTCGTCGGCGACCGCCAGGACGCTGACCGGCACGGCGCCGAAGGCCGCCCCCCTGAAGGCCGACGTCATCCGCTGACGCCTGCCGGACGGCCGTTCGCGAGGGCCCCGGGGAGCGATCCCCGGGGCCCTTCCGCGTGCCGGGCCGGGGGACGGCGGCGCTACCCGGAACGAAAGCGCCCCGAACGCCCGGGGATGTCACGAAGTTCCGATGATCTTGTCACGATTTCGCATCCAGTCGCGCACCGCTCTGCCGCCATAAGCGACATAACCGCCACAATCTGCACGCAATCCGCATCCGCTATGCATCGGCGCTCCCCCCTCCGGCCCAATGACGGGGCATCCGGAGCCGCCGATCCGAGGGGGTCAAGTGAAGAAGATCGTCATCGTCGCGACCACGGCGGTCGTGACGGCGGGGGGCGGCTTCGCGGCCGCCGTCCCCGCGAGCGCGGACACCGGCCCGGCGGCCGGCGCCGCCGCGGTCGCGGCCGCGGGCATCGACTGGGGCGCGTGCGAGGTCAGCGGCCCGAGCGACCCGATGAACAACGCGCAGTGCGCCCAGGTCGAGGTCCCGCTGGACTACGCCCGGCCCGGCGGGCGCAAGATCTCCATCGCGGTGTCGCGTTTCCGGCACACCGACGAGAAGAACTACCAGGGCGTCCTGTTCGTGAACCCGGGCGGCCCCGGCGGCTCCGGCCTCGCCTACGCGCCGGCCCTCGCCCGCTGGATCGGCGGTGTCGGCCACGCCGACGTCGCCGCCAAGTACGACATCATCGGGTTCGACCCGCGCGGCGTCGGGTCCAGCAAGCCCGCGCTGACCTGCGACCCGAACTTCTCCGACCCGATCCGCCCGGACTACGTGCCGAGCTCGTGGAAGGAGGAGAAGGCCTGGATCGCCAAGTCGCGCAAGTACGCGCAGGACTGCGCGAAGAAGTTCGGCTGGCTGCTGCCCCACATGCGCACCACCGACGCCGCCCGCGACGTCGACGCGATCCGCGCCGCGCTCGGCCAGGACAAGATCAGCTGGTACGGGTTCTCCTACGGCACCTACTTCGGCGCCACCTACGCCACGCTCTTCCCCAGCCGCGTGAAGCGGATGGTGCTGGACGGCAACGTCAACCCGAAGACGGTCTGGTACGACGCCCAGCTCGAACAGGACAAGGCGTTCGAGCACAACATGAAGGCGTGGTGGGCCTGGATCGCCGAGTACGACTCGATCTACCACCTGGGCAAGACCGAGAAGGCCGTCGAGGCCAAGTACTACGCCATCCGCGCCGCCGCGAAGAAGTCGCCCATCGGCGGCCAGATGGGCCCGGACGAGCTGGACGACACCGTGCTGTCCGCCGGGTACAACACCGGCTACTACATCCCGTTCGCCGAGGCGCTCTCCGCGTGGGCGAACGGCGAGGACGCCTCCGCGCTCCTCTACTGGATGAGCCCCGGCGGTGACGACAACGGCTTCGCGGTCTACAACGCCGTCCAGGCCGCCGACGCGCGCTGGCCGCGCAACTGGAGCAAGTGGCACCGGGACGCCGTGAAGCTCAACCGGCAGGGCTACCGGTTCAACACCTGGAGCAACGTCTGGTTCAACGCCCCGATCGCCTTCTGGCCCTTCCAGGGCGGACCGGCGTTCCGGCTGCACGGCAGCAGGCAGCTGCCGGGGATGCTGCTCGTCCAGTCCACCGAGGACGCGGCCACGCCGGTCGCGGGCGGGCTGCAGATGCACAAGGCGTTCCCGTCCTCGCGGCTGGTGTTCGAGGTCGGCGGCAAGACCCACGCCAACACGCTCAACGGCAACGCGTGCCTGGACGACAAGGTCGCCGCGTACCTCGACACGGGTGCGCTGCCGGCGAGCCACCGCGGCCCGGACGCCTACTGCAAGGCCGTCCCGGCGCTGAACGACCCGGACCCGACGGCGATGACGCTGAAGGCCGCCCGCTCCACCGCGGGCAAGGACCTTCCGGTCGGACGCCCGTAGGCCCCGGACGGCGACTCCGTGGCGTGTCCGCCCCCTGCCGGGCGGGCGCGCCACGGTTCGTTTCGGGCCCGTGGCCCCGTTTCCGGACGGAATCGCGCGATCCGGGGTTCCCGCGGTCCGGCGGGTCCGGCCGGTAGAAAACGGGGGTGCTGAACGACGCTGGAGCAAGGACGGCGGCCGGGACGGCCGCCGTGGCGGTCGCGCTCGGGGCCGCCGCCATGGGAGCGCCCGCGGCCGCGGCCGAGCGCGCCGCCCCGCAGACCGCCGCCCCGCAGACCGCGGTCGCCCCGCGCGCCCTCGCCTGGAAGGCGTGCCCCGCGAAGGACCCCGTGGAGGGCACCCGGCTCAAGGGCCTGCAGTGCGCGTCCCTGCGGGTCCCCCTCGACTACGCCCGCCCGGACGGCGAGAAGATCACACTCGCCCTGACCCGGGCCCGGCACACCGCCGCGACATCGCGGGGCGCGGTGCTCCTCAACCGGGGCGGGCCCGGCGCGCACGGACGCGATCTGCCCGCCTTCTTCACCCGGTCGCTGCCGAAGCGCGTCGCCGCGTCCTACGACTGGATCGGCTTCGACCCGCGCGGCGTCGGCGCCAGCCGGCCCGAGCTGATCTGCGACCCCGGCTACCAGGACCCGGGCCGCGCGCGGGCCGACACGGTCCCCGCGAGCGCGGCGGAGGAGCAGGCCTGGACGGCCAGGGCCAGGGCGTACGCCGATGACTGCGGCCGCAGGTACGGCAAGGTCCTCCCGCACATGGGGACGGCCGACTGGGCGCGCGACATGGACGCGATCCGGCGCGCCCTCGGCCAGCGGAAGATCAGCTACTTCGGCTACTCGTACGGCAGCTACCTCGGCGCCGTGTACGCGACGATGTACCCGGGGCACGTCCGCCGCATGGTGCTCGACAGCGTCGTCAAGCCGAGCGGTGTCTGGTACCAGGACAACCTCGACCAGAACGTGGCGTTCGAGAAGCGCATCCGCGCCTACTTCGCCTGGATCGCCCGGCACCACGAGGTCTACAAGCTCGGCGACACCGAGCGGAAGGTCGCCGACGCCTATGCGAAGGCGCGGGCCGCGGTCGAGCTGAAGCCGATCGACGGGAAGATCGGCCCGTCCGAACTCGACGACGTGTTCCTCGCCGACGGCTACGCCGACTACGCCTGGCCGGAGCACGCGCGCGCCCTGTCGGCGTTCGCCGTCCGGCACGACTCCGGTCCGCTGCGCGAGGCGTGGCAGCCGCTGACGCGTCTCGACCAGAACAACTACACCGTCTACAACGCCGTCCAGTGCCGCGATGCCGCGTGGCCGCGCGACTGGGCCCGCTGGCATGCCGACAGCCGGCGCCTCTACCAGGCGGGCAACCGCTTCGAGACCTGGAGCAACACCTGGTACAACGCGCCCTGCGCGTTCTGGCCGGTGCAGGGCGGTCCCGCGCCGCGCGTGGCGGGCTCGGCTTCTCTGCCGCCGATCCTGCTCGTCCAGGGCACCGACGACGCCGCCACCCCGTATCCGGGCGCGCTGGAGATGCACCGCAGGTTGCCGACGTCCAGGCTGCTCGTGCAGGAAGGCGGGCACAACCACGGAGTCTCCTTCTCCGGTGACGACTGCGTCGACAAGCACGTCGCCGCCTACCTCGGCGGCGGGGAACTGCCCGCCGGCAGGCTGGGGCCGGACGCGACGTGCAAGGCGGGGCCGCCGCCCGAGCCCGCCGCGGGCAAGGAGCCCGGCCGCGCCGGCCAGGGCGCGGCGGACCGCTGAACCCGCGACCGAGCCACGGCGAGCCCACTGCGAACCCACGGCGAACCCGCCGGTACCCGGCCCGCGGAGGTGCGCCGGCACGCGACCGCATAGGCTTGTCCACGTGGAGCTTTCAGTGGTGAGGGCCGAACGGGGGCCGCTCCCGTCCAGGGGCCGGTGACCCATGCGCATGCTGGGCTCGATGCCGGTGCGCGTGCTGGACGACCGGTACCGGGCGGAGGCCCTCGCGATCCTGGACGCCGACCCGGTGTCCAACGTGTTCGTCAGCTCGCGCGTGCACGCCGCGGGGCTCGACCCGCGGCGCCTCGGCGCGCAGATGTGGGGATACCTGCGCGACGGGCGGCTCGTGTCGCTGTGCTACTCCGGCGCCAACCTGATCCCGGTCGCGGCCGGGCCGGAGGCGGTCCGCGCGTTCGCCGAGCGGGCGCAGGCGCAGGGGCGGCGCTGCTCGTCCATCGTCGGGCCGGTCGCCGCGGTCGGCGAGCTGTGGGAGATCCTCGCGCCGTACTGGGGGCCGCCGCGGGCCGTCCGCGCGTCCCAGCCGGTGATGGCGACCTCGGCCGTGCCCGAGGTGCCGGCCGACCCGCGGGTGCGGCGGGTCCGGATGGAGGAGTTCGACATCGTCTACCCGGCCTGCGTGGCGATGTTCACCGAAGAGGTCGGGGTGTCGCCCAACGCCGGCGACGGGGGAGTGCTCTACCGCGCCCGCGTCGCCGAGCTGATCCGCGACGGCCGCGCGTTCGCCCGCATCGAGGACGGCCGCGTCATGTTCAAGGCCGAGATCGGCGCCGTCACCCCGCGCGCCTGCCAGGTGCAGGGCGTGTGGGTTCCGCCCGACCTGCGCGGCCGGGGCCTGTCGGAGACCGGGATGGCGGCGGTGGTGCGCGAGGCGCTGCGCAGCGTCGCGCCGACCGTCTCGCTGTACGTCAACGACTACAACACGCGGGCGCGGGCCGCCTACCGCCGGGTCGGGTTCGGCGAGCTCGGTTCCTTCATGTCGATCCTGTTCTGACCTGCGTCCGGCTTGTCGCTGCGTGCCCGATCTGGCCCGGCACCTGAATTGATCTTGCCCCGGGGGTACCATCCCGCCGTGGAGTTCGCCGGGGCATTGCGGCAGGCCGTCCAGGCGAGCGGGCTGACCCTGGAGCGGATCCGCCACCGGCTCGGGCGGCGCGGCCTCACCGTCAGCGTGGCCACGCTCAGCTACTGGCAGCGCGGCCGCAGCCGGCCCCGCTCGCGGGCCGCGGTCGTCGCGCTGGAGGAGATCCTCCAGGTGCCGCGGGGCACCCTCACCGAGCTGCTGGACGACCCCGCGCCCACCGCCGCGCCCGCGCGGACGCCGACCGGGCCCGGCGCGGGCGGGGGCCGGCCGGGGCGCGAGCTGTGGCCCGACCCCGAACGCTACGCCTGCCTCATCGGGCAGCTCGACCGGTCCGGCGACCACCGGCTGGAGCGGCTCAGCATCCACGACGTGTACCGGCTGAACGAGGCGCGCCGCTCCTGGACGCTGTCGGTCCGCACCGTCCTGCGCGCGGCGGGCGACGACATCGACCGCGTCGTCTGCGTCCACGAGACCGGTACGGGCGCCGTGGCGAACGGTGGGGCGGACGGCGCGGCGGACGGCGGGGCCGCCGCCCTCGCGGACGTCCGGTACTGCCGGCCCGGCCGCGTCCGCGCCGAGGGCGGCCTGATGGCGTTCGAGCTGGTCTTCGACCGGGTGCTGTCGGCGGGCGACACGGCGGTCGTCGAGTACGAGCTGGGCCCGGCCGGCGCGCCCGCCGCCGACAGCTACGACCGGCGCTTCTCCCATCCCGTCCACGACTACGTCGCGATCGTCCAGTTCGACGGCGACCGGCTCCCCGCGCGCTGCTACGGTTTCACCGCGGAGAGCTCGCGGGCCCCGCGCACGCGGCTCGGCGAGCTGTGGGTCGGCGCGTCCGGCAGCGCGAACATCGCCGTCGGCGCCGTCCGGCGCGGCATCGTCGGAGTCGAATGGGAGTGGCACTAGCCTTTGGACCCCCGCTTGTGGGAACTTGCCTGTTGGCAACGGGGGCCACGGGCCTTACAGTGAGCGCGGAAGTCGCAAGTGCAGGAGTCAAGGCCGTTGGACGGGGGCCGGCCGGAGCCGATCCGGAGGCCGCAAGTGCAGAGTGTCGCAGAGGACGATCTCCTACAGGTCCTGCAGTACGGTCCGTTCAACGTGGCCCTCCACGCGGCCATCCAGGCGCGCGGCCTCAGCCTCGACTCGCTGCGGCGCCGCCTGGAGGAGCAGGGCATCGCGGTCAGCCTGTCCACGCTGAGCTACTGGCAGCGCGGCCGGACCCGGCCCGAGCGCGCCGACTCGCTGCGCGCCGTCCGCGGCCTGGAGGTCATCCTCGAACTGCCGCGCCATTCGCTGCTGACCCTGCTCAGGCCCACCATGGAGCGGACCGCCGGAGCGTGGCTGCCGGTGGAGGAGCTGTGCCCCGAGCCGGGCGTCCGCGACCTGCTGGACGAGATCGGCCACCGCGGCGAGCGGCTGCTCACCGGCCTCAGCCTGCACGACCAGTACATCGTCGGGCGCCGCCGGGAGCTGCGCGAGGTCCGCTGCCGGGCCGTGTTCCAGGCGCAGCAGCGCGGCGTCGACCGGTGGATCGCGGTGTACCACCACCCGCAGGGCGTCCTGCCGTCGTCGCGGAGCGTGCGCGGCTGCCGGTTCGGGCGCGTCCGGATGGACGAGGCCAGCGGCCTCATCGCCGCCGAGCTGCTGTTCGACCGGGCGCTCGGCCGCGGCGAGACCTACCTGCTGGAGTACGGCTTCGGGTTCGACGAGACGGGCCCGCCCATCACCGAGGAGGGCCGCGGCTTCCGGACCCCGCAGCACGAGTTCCTCATCGAGGTGCGGTTCCACCCGTCCGCGCTGCCCGCCCGCTGCCACCGGACGTGGCGCCCCGACGGGCACACCGCGCTGAAGGACTCGGCCGACCTGCGCCTGTCCAGCTACCACAGCGCCCACTTCATCGAGTTCGGCATGGCCGCCGGCTACCACGGCATCCGCTGGGAGTGGGACTAGCCGGAAGCGCGCCTCCAGGACGAGCGGGCCTACAGGACGAGCAGGCCCAGCAGGCGCTCGGTCTCGGCGGCGGGGTCCCGGGTGAGGCCGGCGTGCACCGGGCCGGGCTGGACGATCGTGCTGCGCGGCGCCGTCAGCCACCGGAACCGCCGTCCCGGCGGCTCGGCCGCCGCCTGCCCGGCGCGCTCGCCGCCGCCGCACACCGACTCCACGCCCTTGAGCGAGGCCCGGACGCCCGCGAGGTCGAGCGAGGGGTCCAGGGCGAGGAGGCGGCGGTCGTCCAGGTGCGTCCGGCAGCCGAGGTAGTCGAGCGCCCGGCAGTACACCACCACGCCCACGTTCATCGACTCGCCGCGCTCGACGCGCGGCACGACCCGCAGCGCCGCGTACTCGAACACCGACGGCTCCCCGGCCGCCCGCATGTTGCTCGCGCGCGCCTCCGGGGAAGTGCCCGGGGTCTCCCGGTCCGCCTCGCTCATGACGGGCCGCCGAGCCAGCCGGGGCGGTTCTCCCCGCGCCGCGCCGACGTGTCCGGCCCGCGGCCGCCGACGTCCAGCTCGGGCAGCCAGTCGCGCGGCTTGCCGGCGCGCGGCAGCAGGATGTCGACATAGGCGTCGCGGAGCGCCTGCGGCCCGGCGAAACCCGGCTCGCCCTCCAGCCACCGGTCGGGGACGAGGCCGGTCACCTCGCGCAGCAGCCCCTCGGTGATCTTCGGTGCGAGCTCGGCCTCGGCGGCCTCCAGCCGGGTCGCGTAGGGGGTCAGCACATGGTCGTCCACGTCGTACGCGCCGGAGAACAGCCGGGCCGCGTTCCGCCACGCGTGGTGGAAGATGAGGCTCGCGCCGTGGTCGATCAGCCACACGTCGCCGTGCCAGACGAGCATGTTCGGGTTGCGCCAGCTGCGGTCGACGTTGCCGATGAACGCGTCGAACCACAGCACCCGCGACGCGAAGCCGGGGTCGGGGCTCCAGCCCAGCGGGTCGAAGCCGAGCGACCCCGGCAGGAAGTCGACGCCGAGGTTCCAGCCGGGGCTGGCCTTGAGGAGGTCCTGCACGTCGGGGTCGGGCTCGTGCCGTCCGATGGCGGGGTCCAGGTCGATGAGCACCTGCTCGGGCACCCGGAGGCCGAGCCTGCGGGCCAGCTCGCCCGCGATCACCTCAGCGATCAGCGCCTTGCGGCCCTGCCCCGCGCCGTGGAACTTCATGACGTAGGTGCCGAGGTCGTCGGCCTCGACGACGCCCGGCAGGGAGCCGCCCTCGCGGAGCGGCGTCACGTATCGGATGGCCGTCACATGTGGCAACACGTCGCAACGCTATCGGCTGGGGCCGCGTGCGCGACAATCGATATATGGGTGTTGAGCTGCTCGACCTCTCCGTGCCGATCACCACGGGCATGCCGGTCTACCCGGGCGACCCCGAGGTGGAGGCGGTCCCGGCCCTCACGGTCGCCGGGTCGGGGGTGAACGTCCTGCGGCTGCACATGGGGTCGCAGACCGGCACCCACGTGGACGCCCCGTTCCACATCGACGACGCCCTGCCCCGCCTGGACGAGCTGCCCCTGACCCGCTTCACGGGCCCGGCCGCGGTCATGGACGTCCGCGGCCTGGCGCCCCGCACGCCCATACCGCCGGACGCGCTCCCGCCCGGGCTCGGACCCGGCGACGTCCTGCTCATCGCGACGGGCTGGTCGGCCCACTGGGGCACCGGCGCCTATCTGGCGCACCCGTACCCCGCTCCCGAGACGGCGGAGGCGATCGTCGCCGCGGGCGTCCGCACCGTGGCCGTCGACGCCCTCAGCGTGGACCGCACCCCGCCGCCCGGTACGGACGGGTTCTCGCTCGCCGCCCACCGCGTCCTGTGCGGCGCGGGCGCGGTGATCGCCGAGAACCTGACCGGCCTGGACCGGGTCGTCGACGCCTACGAGGCGGGCTGCTCGATCGAGGTCTCCCTGTTCCCGATCGCCCTGGCCGCCGCGGACGGCGCCCCGGTGCGCGCCGTCGCCCGCGTGGACGACCGCGCCGTCCTCGTCTGACCCGCGCCCGCGGGTCAGCGGATCATGCGGTAGCAGAAGAAGGTCGGGAAGCGGTAGTACTGGCCTTTGCCCGCCTTCACCGCGCCGAGGATGATGAACGTCCACCCGGCGATCAGCATCTCCAGGTACGGGACGACCAGCAGGACGAGGAACGCCGGCGCCTCCATGATGATCGCGGGCGGCACGCACACCGCCACCACCACCAGGACGTGGATCAGCAGGGTGATCTGCTGGTTCATCGACTGGGCCGCGTGGAACCGGGTGAACGGCGAGGTGTTCTTCTTCGCCAGGTAGATGACCAGCGCGGGCAGGAAGCCGATCAGGACGTTCCCGAGATAGGCGAAGATCGCCCAGGTCGTCTCCTCCCGCGGCCCCTGCTGCGGCACGCCGTAGGGGACGCCCGGCGGGCCGTACCCCCAGCGCGGGTCGTAGCCCCCGGGCGGCTGCCCGAAGGGCTGCGAGTACGGCGGAGGCTGCTGCCCGGGTGGTGGGGGCTGGTCCGTCACGGGTCGTCCTTGCGCTCGGGGGTGCGGCTACGGAGGTACGGCAGGAATCTATCCCGAACCGGCCTCGCCGTTGTCCCGCCGCCGGCGGCGGGGACCCGGTGTCCGGAGCGGTCGCGGCGCTATTCTAGAATTTCGTTCGGCCAATGGGGCGGTGGTTGCGGGGGACGCCCTCGCGAGGAGGCTGGATGAGCGGGATCCCGATGGAACGGCCCTTGCTGGGGGAGGACGAGACGGCGGCGCTGAGCGCACTCGCCGCCCGCGTCCGCGAGCTGGCCGAGGCCACCGTGCTCACCGCGGTCGGCACCGCCGAGGCGGCCGCCGTCGCCGCCGAGATCGAGGCGCTGACCGCGCGGCTGGCCGCCGACCGGCGGGACGCGCCGCCGTTCGTCCCGTCCGGCGAGCGCCGGATGGACCGGCAGATCGGCAACCCCGTCACCGGGGCCCTCAACCCGCTCGCCCCGCCCGTCGACCTGACCGTCAGCTCCGACGGCATCGTCCGCGGCGAGTTCACGCTCAGCACCGTCTACGAGGGCCCGCCCTCCTACGTCCACGGCGGCGTGTCCGCGATGGTGCTCGACCAAGTCCTCGGCATGGCGGCGGCCGCGTCCGGCACGCCCGGCATGACCGCGACCCTGGAGACGCGCTACCGGCGGCCGACGCCGCTCGGCGTCCCGCTGTCGGTGGAGGCGAAGGCGAGCCGGGTGGAGGGGCGCAAGGTCTACGCCTCCGGCACGATCTGCGGCCCGGACGGCCGCGTCACGGTGGAGGCCACCGCGATGTTCATCATGCCGCAGCGGTTCGTCCCGCACTCCTGACCCGGCCCGCCCGGGGTCACGCCTTCGCGCCCGCCGGTTCGACGCGGTCGGCGGCGGGCGCGGGCAGCAGGCTCAGCGCGGTCAGCGTCAGCGCGGACGCCACGATCATGCTGATCGAGATCGCCTGCCAGCCGTAGTCGTGCAGCAGCCACGTCGCCAGCAGCGGCGCCGGCCCGCCCGCGAACACCGAGGCGAGCTGGTAGCCGATGCCCGCCCCGCCGTACCGCAGCCGGGTCGGGAACACCGAGGCGATCAGCGACGCCTGCGGCCCGTACTGGACGGCGTGCGGGATCTGCGCCACCACCACCGCGACGACGATCAGCGCCGCGACCCCGGTGTTCAGCAGCGCGAAGTAGGGGAACGCGAAGACCGCGATGAGCAGCGACCCGGTCGCGTACACCCGGCGCGGGCCGATCCGGTCGCCCAGATGCCCGGCCGCCGGGATCGTGAACAGCTCCAGCACCGCCGCCGCCGTCACCGCGCTCAGCGCGAGCCCCTCCGCCTTGCCGAGGTGGTCGTCCACGTAGGTGAGGGCGAACGAGGTGAACAGGTAGAACGGCATCTGCTCCGAGCAGCGCAGCACCGCGCTCAGCACGATCTCCCGCGGGTGCCGCCTCAGCACCTCGGCCACCGGCACGCGGGCGACCTCGTTGCGCGCGACGACCTCGGCGAACAGCGGCGTCTCCATCACCCGGATCCGCACCCACAGCCCGATCGCGACGAGCACCAGGCTGAACAGGAACGGGATCCGCCACGCCCAGCCCGTGAACGCGTCGTCCGCCGAAAGCGCTATCCCGGTCATCATGCCGGTGCCGAGGATGAGCCCGATCGGCACGCCGAGCTGCGGCAGGCTCGCCATCAGCCCGCGCCGCCTCCGATCGCCCCACTCCATCGACAGCAGCACCGAGCCGCTCCACTCGCCGCCGACCGCGATGCCCTGCAGGATCCGCAGCAGGACGAGCAGGACGGGCGCCGCCCAGCCGATCGTCTCCGTGCCCGGCAGCACGCCGATCAGCGCGCTCGACACCCCCATCAGCACCAGCGTGACGATCAGCGTCGCCTTGCGGCCGAGCCGGTCGCCCCAGTGCCCGAAGATCGCCGCGCCGATCGGCCGGGCCGCGAACCCGACCGCGTACGTCGCGAACGCCGACAGCGTCCCCGCGTAGTCGCTCGACTCGGGGAAGAAGACGTCCTTGAAGACGATCGCCGCGGCCGTGTTGTAGAGGAAGAAGTCGTACCACTCGATGGACGTGCCGATCACGCTGGCGGCGGCGGCCTTGCGGACCTGCGCGCGCCGCTCTGCGGGGTCGACGGCGCGGGCGCGGCCCGCCTCGCCTGGATCCAGGACCATGGGAGCCTGCCTGCTTTCCGCGGGGGCGCCCCCTCCGTCCCCGCCTCGCTTCGCTCGTCCTGCGCCGGCCGCCCCCGTCGGTCTCAGCGGTTGCAATCAGCTGTTTCCCACTGGCCTCACCGCCGAAACCGCGGAGGGTGCGAAGCGCTCCGGTCAGTCGCCGACCGGGATGGCGAGCGCGACCGTGCCGCGCAGGTCGAGCCAGACCCGGCCGCCGCCCCGCACGACGCGGAGGACGACGTGGTCGCATTCCGCGCAGCGCGCCACGAATCCGGGCGCGTCCCCGTAGACGCGCAGCGCGGCGACCGGGCCCGTGCACCCGCAGTTCGCGCAGCGGCTCTCGGCGGCGGTCAGGTCGGCGGCGAAGACCTCCGACAGCGGGCCCGCGAGGACGTTGCCGTCGATGAAGTGGTCCCGGTCGCCGGAGATCTGGTCGTCGAGGGTGGCCATGTCATCCTCCGCTGGGGCCGAAGCGTTCCGTCCGGACTCTTTCGGGGGCGTGGCCGAGCATGACCAGGTAGGCGGCGGCCCGCTCGACGAAGCCGGTCGGGCCGCACACGTAGCAGGTCGGCGTGAAGTCGGCGGGCCAGCCGTGCTCGACCAGGTCGTCCGGCGTGATCCGGCCCGGCGGACGCGTCCCGCCTGCCGGGGTGCTGCGCGTGTACAGGTAGGTCACGTCCAGGCCGGGGGAGCCCTTGTACAGCTCGGTCGCGTAGAACCGGTAGTCCGGGCCGCGCACCGACTGCAGCAGCCGGAACGGCACCCGGCTGCCGGCCGCCTGCCGCGTCCGGACCATGGACATCAGCGGGACGATGCCGGAGCCGCCCCCGACCAGCAGGACCGGCTCGGTCTGCTCGGGCCGCCACACGAACCAGCCGCCGACGGGCCCGCGGAACTCCGCCAGGTCGCCCGGCATCATCTCGCTGACGAGGTAGGGCGACATCTCGCCGTTCACGACGCGCTGGACCGTGAGCTCGACGCGCTCGCCGCCGGACGCGGACGCGACCGAGTAGCTGCGCTGGGCGCTGTAGCCGTCCTCGGCGGTGAGCCGGACGTCCACGTGCTGGCCCGCCGCGTGCCCCGGCCATCCGGCCACGCCGAAGACGAGCGTGACGGCCGTCGCGGTCTCGGCGCGCCGCTCCAGCAGTTCGGCGGTGTGCCAGCGCAGTGGCCCGCCTAGTCGCCCTCGTACCGCTGTTCCCGCCATGGATCTCCGTAGGTGTGATAGCCGGCGGTCTCCCAGAACCCGGGCTCGTCCGTGAGGCCGAGCCGGATGCCGCGCACCCATTTCGCCGATTTCCAGAAGTACAGGTGCGGGACGAGGAGGCGGGCCGGGCCGCCGTGTTCCGGCGGCAGTTCCTCACCGCCGTAGCCGTAGGCGATCCACGCCTTGCCGTCGAGCAGGTCCTCCAGCGGCAGGTTCGTGGTGTAGCCGCCGTAGGAGTGGACGAGGGTGAAATCGGCGGCGCTCTCCACGTCCTCGAAGAGAACGTCCAAAGAAACGCCCTGCCATTCGGTGTCGAATTTTGACCATTTAGTGACGCAATGCAGGTCGACAGTTGGCGTCTCGGCGGGCAGCGCCATCAGGTCGGCCCAGCTCCAGCGGTGCTCGGTGCCGGTCTCGGTGCTGATGGTGAACTCCCATTCGTCCCGGGGGACGCGCGGGGTGGGACCCGCCGAGAGCACCGGAAAGTCGAGCGTCTCGTACTGGCCCGGCGGCAGTTCGTGGTCGCCCGATGGGCGCCGTCCGTGGAATCCACGGGAAATAATGGGCATGGCGCCGTCCTTTCCCCCCGCTCGGTTCAGTATTCATAGACCTTCACGATCGGATCGTGCTGGTACCAGGAGGCGATGACCGAGGAGGTGTGCTCGTCGTTGAGGAAGTCGACGCGCAGCCAGCCCTCCGCCTGGGTCACGCGCGTCTCGTATCCCGGGTTCGGTGTCGCCGAGACGAGCCGCACCCGGTCCTTCTCGATCGACATCGCGGCGCGTCCGCCGTGCGTCGCGTAACTGCGCACATTGTCGGGCGTCTTCGGCGCCTTCTCCGGCTGGTCGGGAGGCGGGGGCTTCGCCGATTTCGCCGATTTCGATGGTTTCGGCGCGGTGTCCTCGGCGTCCGGCGGGCGGGGCCGCGCGGTCGGCGAACCGATCGTCGCCGGCCCCGGCGGGGTGTCCGGGCTGGAATGGATGACGGGCCCCGCGATCGGCGGCGGCGCCGACCGCTCCGACACCGCGCCGCGCACGACGTCGCGCACCCCGAGCCACGATAAGGCCACGGCCAGCGCGGTCACCCCGGCCCATGGGGCAACATACGACATTGCGCGACGCATGGGCACATGGTGGCATACGGTTCCGCCATGGCGAGTGTTTTGGTGGTCGAGGATGACGCAAATGTCCGGACCGCCCTGATTCGTGAACTGAGTGTGCGGTCGCATGTCGTGCGCAGCGTCGGGACCGCGATGGACGCGCTGCGCGAGGTCACGCAGTCGCCGCCCGACGTCGTCGTCCTCGACCTCGGGCTCCCCGACCTCGACGGCGCGGAGGTCCTGAAGATGCTGCGCGGCATCTCCGACGTCCCGGTCATCATCGCGACGGCGCGCGACGACGAGCCGGAGATCGTCCGGCTGCTGAACGCCGGCGCCGACGACTACCTCATCAAGCCCTTCTCCATCGAGCACCTCAGCGCCCGCCTCGCCGCCGTGCTGCGCCGGTCCGCGCGATCCGGGCCGACCGCCGAGCTGAGCGTCGGCGGGCTGCACATCGACCTCGACCGGCGGGAGGCGCTGCTGGACGGCGAGCGGCTGGAGCTGACCCGCCGCGAGTTCGACCTGCTCGCCTACCTCGCCGCCCGCCCCGGCCGGGTGGTCGCGCGGCGCGAGCTGCTCGCCGAGGTGTGGCGGCAGGCCTACGGCGACGACCAGACCATCGACGTCCACCTGTCGTGGCTGCGCCGCAAGCTCGGCGAGACCGCCGCCGCCCCCCGCTACCTGCACACGGTGCGCGGCGTCGGGGTGAGGCTGGCCGAACCCGACCCGCGGTCATGAGGAAGACGCTCGTCCTGGTGTCCCTGGCGGTCACCTCGATGGTCGCGCTGGCGTTCCTGATCCCGCTCGCGCTCACCGTCCGGGAGATCGCCCGGGACCGCGCCCTCACCACCGCCGAGCGGCAGGCGAGCGCGCTCGGCCCCGTCCTCGTCGTCACCGAGGACCCCGCCGCCCTCGAACGCGCCGTCGCCAGCACCCAGGCCGGCGCCGCCGGGCGGATGACCGTCCACCTGCCGGACGGCGGGCTCGTCCCGAAGAACGCCGGCGGCGACTTCAGCGCCCGCCCCGAGCAGCTCACCGAGGCCGGCCGGCGCGGGCGCTCCTACACCGCCCGCGTCAGCGGCGGATACGCCCTCCTCCAGCCGGTGTCGCTGGACGCGGGCCGCACCGCCGTCGTCGAGGTGTTCCTCCCCGACGACGACCTCTCGCGCGGCGTCTGGAAGGCGTGGCTCGTCATGACGACCGTCGCCTGCGCGCTCGTCGCCGGGTCCGTCGCGGTGGCCGACCGGCTCGGCAACCGGATGATCCGCTCCACCCGGCGGCTCGCCGAGGCCGCGGGCGAGTTCGGGGACGGCGAGATGTCCGTCCGCATCGAACCGGACGGGCCGCCCGAGCTGATCGAGGCGGGGCTCGCGTTCAACGCGATGGCCGACCACGTCGTCCAGCTCCTGTCGGCGGAGCGCGAGATGGCCGCCGACCTGTCGCACCGCCTCCGCACGCCGCTCGCCGCGCTGCGGCTCAACGCCGAGGCGCTCGGCGACGGGCCGGTCGCCGAGCAGACCCGCGAGGCCGTCGACCGCCTGGAGCGCGAGGTCGACCAGATCATCCGGACCGTCCGGCGGCCCACCGGGCGGGGCAGCTGCGACGCGTCCAAGGTGCTGCGCGACCGGGTCGCGTTCTGGTCCGTCCTCGCCGAGGACGAGGGACGGTCCTGCGAGCTGATCGGCGCCGAGGGCCCCGCGCCGCTGCCCGTCCCCGGCACCGAGCTGGCCGCCGCCGTCGACGCGCTGCTCGGCAACATCTTCCGGCACACCGCCGAGGGCACCGGCTTCGTCGTCACCCTCCACCAGGGGCAGGGCGTCACCGGCATCCTCGTCGCCGACGGCGGCCCCGGCATCACCGACCCGGACGCGGCGCTGAAGCGCGGCAGCAGCGGCGGCGGCTCCACCGGCCTCGGCCTGGACATCGCGCGCCGCGCCGCCGAGTCCACCGGCGGCTACCTGCGCATCCACCGCAGCGTCCTCGGCGGCGCCCAGGTGCAGATGTGGTTCCGGACCCGCTGGCTGCCGCCCACCCGCCGCTCCCGCCGCCTCGTAGGCCGCCGCCGCCACTCCCGCACCTAGCCCGACACGTTGACCTGCGGCGTGTTGTTGTTATGAGCACCTCGAAAACAACAACACGCCGCAGATCAACGAGGGGGCGGCCCGGTCGGGGGTCGTGGACGACCGCACCTCGCCCGGTATAGCGGTGGCTTAAGGCCGGCTTAAGGGCGTACCCCGGCGGTTCGGCGCGGGCCTAGGTTGGCGGCCATGAAGCGCCCCCGCTCCCCGTACGCGCCGCGCCGCTCCCAGTACGCGGCCGCGGCCGCCATCGCCGTCCTGGGGCTGGTCGTCGCCGCGGTCATCGGGGTCGCCGCCGTCCTCGCCAGCGGCAACATCCCTACGGCGCCCAGCTCATACTAGGTTCAGGTCGTCCGCGTCGCCGCCACCGGCCCCGACACCGGCCCCGGCTTCGCTCGTCGACACGGCGCGGGAGAGCGGCGTCAACTCGTCCACCAGGGCGTTCGGCTAGTTTCGCGCGTGGTCGCCGGTCGTGCCGTCGATCAGCTCGCGGATGATGTCCATGTGGCCGGCGTGCCGCGCGGTCTCCTCGACCATGTGGATCAGGACCCACCGCAGCGTCACGGTCGCCCCATGCCACGCGGTCCCGCGCGTCTCGACGTCCAGTTCCTCGATGGCCAGGTCCGCCGCCGCCCGCGCCCTCCGGTAGAACGCGACGACTGCCTCCGTGGTGTCCTCGGGCCCGACCCGGAGGTCGGCGTCCGGGTCGTCGTCGTCGAAGGGCAGCGGCTCCGCCTCCCGTCCGAACGTCTCGCAGAACCACCCGTACTCGACGGCCGCCAGATGCTTGGTCATCCCCAGCAGGCTCGTCCCGGACGCCGTCATCGGCCGCCGCACCTGCTCCTCGTCCAGCCCCTGAAGCTTCCACAGCACCACATCGCGATGGCGGTCGAGCGCGGCCTTCAGACTTTCCTTCTCGCCGCCGGTGAACGGCACCTGTTCCATCCCGTCAACGTACCGCCGCCACCGGGCGAGGCTTTCGCGGCCGGACGGACGTGAAGGGGCCGCCGTCCCGCAGGACGGCGGCCCCCGGCTCGGTCAGCAGTTGTCGTACTTGACGTACCACTTGCCGTTGCCGTTACCGACCTTGTAGTCGGCGATCCAGCGGTGCGCACTCATCCGCACCCACAGGTACCCGTCCCGGCGCTGGATGGTGTCCCAGTCGGTCCGCACCCGCGTCCCGTGCTCCAGGGCACCGATCTTGTGGTAGCGGAGCCCCGGCCCGGTGCGGACGTTGAGCCCGTTCGCCGGCAGGACCCTGCCGTAGCACAACCGGACGCGCTCCTCGTCCCGGTTGAGGAGCCGGCCCATCGCCTCGGCGGCGCCCTCGGGCCCCACGACGATGGCCCCCGGCCCGTGCCCTTCTTCCTCCTGCTGCTGCCCCGGCTGCGGCTGCGGGGGCGGCTGAGCCTCGGCGACCGCCCCGGCGCTCAGCACCCCTGTGGCGAGCATGCCCGCCACCAGCCCGGCACCGAGTTTCGTACGTACGCGCATCTATCCCCTCCAGGTTCGTCCCGACATGCAGTCAGAACACTACCGAGAGTCATATAAACGCGACACAGCGTAACGAAGACTCTTCTTGCCCTTATGTCGGCACCAGATCCCGGGCTCTGAATAAGAGTGGGTGAGCCCTTCCCTAAGTGAGGCGTATGGCTGGATCTTGTGGCGCCGCAGGTAGGGGCGGTGTCTCGTTGCGTCCGAAGTCTGGGGGAGCCATGTCGGGAGCCGCGCCTACGCGGACTTGGTTTCGCGGGTGAAGATGTCGTTCATGTGCTCGGCGCCGTCGCGGATCTCGGGCTTGAGTTGATGGCGGTAGACGGTTTCCGTGATCTTCGTGCTGGAGTGCCCTACGAGGATGCTGATCTTCTCTATGGGGACGTCGTGGTCACTCATGAGGGACACGAACGTGTGCCGCAGTTCGCGCGGGCACCACGCGGCGGGGTTGAGCCCGGCCGCCTTCAGGACCCTGCGGAACCGGTGGCGGACGTGTTGTGCGGTGTAGGGGCGCCCGTCCTCGTGACAGAAGACGAGGCCGTTGTCTTCGTGCGTCTCACCGGCCTTGAGCTTCTCGGCCGCTTGTCTCGTCTTCAGTGTGCGGAGCGCGTCCACGGCCATGTCGGCGATGCCTAGACCGCGTCGGCTGAGCCTCGTCTTGGTCTCGCCCTTGTGCCGGTCGGCTCGCAGGACGTAGACGGTTGCCTTGTCGAGATCGACGTCGCTCCACTTGAGGGTGCGGAGTTCCTCCGTACGGAGTCCCGAGACGATGGCTAGGACGACGTACGCGCCGAACCGGTGCTCTGGCTTGCTCGCCTCCTCAAGGAGCGTGCTCGCCTCCTTGAGGCTGAGCGAGCGCGACTTGCGGGCGGGCTTGCCGTCCGGTGCGTCGACCAGTTCGGCGACGTTCCGGCCGATGCGGTCATGGCGCGCAGCTCTGCGAATCGAGCGCTTGAGGATGCTGTGCACGATGCCGAGAGAGGACGAGGTGAGATGTGGGGCTCTGCCGTTGAGCCACTTCTCAACGTCGTCCGCCGTGAGTTCCTTGAGGCGTGTCCGTCCGATGAACGGGATGAGCTGGTGATCGGCGAGTGACCGGTAGACCTCGTTGGTCTTCGGTGACCTGCCGGAGTTGGCGAACGCGGCGAGGAACTCGTTCACCGCGTCCCGAACGAAGTAGTTGCGGTCCGTCTTGACGCCTTTGTCCAGCTCTTCGACGGCTTCCTTGAGCTTGCTCTTGACCTCTGTCTTGGTGCGCCCCTTCCTCTTGAGTCGCCTGCGCTTGCCGTCCGGGCCGAACCCGAGTGACAGCGCGCCGGTGTACCCGTCGCCCTCCTCGTAGATCGATCCTTCGTACGTGCCGACCAGGATCTTTGCCAACGGATCCCTCCTCGTGTCGATCGAGGTCACCACCGACCTTAACTCAAGACGTCCCAAGACGTCCCAAGACGTCCCTAGGTTGGGAGGTCCGTTTGCGGACGAGGTGTCCGGATGGGCCTCCCGCGCTGGTATCAGCGCTTGGCGTCTTCGGGGGAGGGCTCTTCCAGGGAGGTGACGAACTCGGCGAGGTGCCGGTCAGTGATGCGGCGCAGCTTGCCGATCTTGATGCTGCGAAGTTGGCCGGTGCGGATCAGGAAGTAGACCTTGTCCCGTCCGATGCTGAGGATCTCGGCCACTTGCTCGACGGTGTACGCCTGCATGGGGACACCACCTCCTCTCATCCGGGAGATCATCCCCGGATCATGCGCGATGCGGGTCGTTGATCATCTCCTCGGTTGCGGTGGGTGCTCGTCTCTCGTCTCGTCTCATGGACGTCTCAACGGCCCATACGTGCAGACGCGCGCGTGAGACGAGACGCTGAGACGACTACTGAACGTGATCGGATGCCTTGTAGCGGCCTCGTCCGACCTGGACGGCACGGCCGGTCTTCACCAACTCGGCGAGGCGCCGGTAGAGGGTCGGCCGGCTGAGTCGCGTGATCATCAGAAGGTGTGCGATCGGGAGCCCCTCGTCCGGCGCGCCGTCCAGGGCTTCCCTCAGCGCGGTCTCGGCGTGGTCGTCACGGGACGGCGTTACAGGGACGGACGGGTCGGAGATAAGCGCCATCGGCGCCTCGTCCAGTGCGCGTTGAGAGACCTCGTCCAGCGCGGGTCGGACGGCTGCGTGGCGCTCTGCCGTCTCGGCCACGGTGGCATCGGTGAGCAGGTAGGCGCGGCCGCGTCGTGGTGTGTCGTGTTCGGGTGCGGAGAGCAGGAACTTGCCGGGTGCGTTGAGGGTGTGGGCGTGCCATCCGGCGCTGAGCATTCCTTGCCCGAGGATGAGGTCGACGTCCTTGCGCTCCCGGACGCGGAAACTCACCCTGGCATCCATCTGAGACCGGACAGCACCCTTGCCCATGGCCTTCTGCGTGGGGCGCTGAGTGGCCGCGATAAGCGTCACCGCGACGGCACGACCCCGCCGCGCGATCGAATCCGTGTCGCGGGCGGCATCGGGAGCGTCATCGGCGAGTTCGGCGTATTCGTCCACGATGATGACGAGCGCGGGAAGCTCCGGCGACGGATCCCACACGCGCCGCGCGTTGGCCATGAGCCATTCGGCGCGCCCCTCAAGGATCGTCACGGCGTCGCGGAGCATGGTGAGGGCTTGCTCCAGTGTCGTGGCGAGCCGATCAATACAGGATGCCCACGGCTGCAGTTCCATCCCGCGTTTGAGGTCAACGGCCCAGATGACGACATCCCGGCATGCGCTGAGATTGCCCATTAGAACGTTGATGCCGCCACTCTTTCCCGAACCGGCCACACCTCCGATGAGGCCGTGACGACGCAGCAGCAGAACACGTGCGCCGGTGGCGTCTTCGAAGGGGCCCAGGTCGATGGGCTCGGTTATCGACGAGACAGACGGCCCAGGCCACGGGATCGCATCGGCGTGCGGGTCGGTATCGAGTACCCGCAATTCGAACCGATTGGCTTTGTCGTCACGCGTCGGAGAGACACGCACGGCGCCCCGGAACGTCCCGAGAGCCGACTCGATCGCGGGAACCTTGCCGATGACGTCCTGAATCGTCTGGCCGCGTGCCAGGGCGAACCGTGCGCGCCATCCCCACACGTCCACTACCGCGGATTGCACGCGTGATCCGGCGAGGCCGACCGATTGCGCGATCTCTGGCCATGCGGCTATCTGCCGATCGACACGCACTTTGGCGCGCCGTCGCCGGTGCACCCACCACGGTGCCGCGAGCACGACCCCACCGCCGACGAGCATCAGGGGAAGCGGACTGGATGTGACGCCCAGCGCGGTACCCGCAGTGAGCCACCCGCCGGCGCCCATGGCAACGGCGGCGGCATACAACCGCTCGATCCTGAGTGCGAGCCCGACCCGTTCCCCGAACATGCCCAGCGCCCACGCGGCTCCCGTCGCGAGACCCAACAGCCACGGCCACCATTCCGGGTGTGTGAGATGGAAGACCGCAGCCAACGGAGCGAGCACGGTCACCAGGTAGACCGGTGCCAACTCGGAGCGGTATCGCCACATGGCGCGCGCGACGAGCACGGCGGCCACGTCGGGGAACTGGTCGTCGCGGTCGATGATCACCATGGGCTGAAGCCCGTTGCGGCGCATCTTGTGGGCGTGCCGCCGCATCTGCCGTGTCCGACTCATGAGCGCCCCCACGTGTCCGGGGGAAGGTGCCCTTGCGCGCGTAGCTCGTCGCGCAGGTAGTACAGCGGATCCGGTTCGGCGTCGCGTTCGGCCTTGAGGGTGGCGCGCCCAGCGGCCACCAGGTTCGCGCGGTCCCGCCGCACCTTGGCCAGAACGGACGCTAGCCGGGTGATCTCGGAGACGAGCGCAGGAACATCGGTCAGGGCGGCGTAGAGGCGAAGCCACAAGTCCTCTATGGACGGCATCGCAGCGGACAGATTCGAGACGATCTCACGCGCGGCGAGGTTACGCGTACGGACCTCCTGAACGTTGACCTTGACGTGCGGCGGAGTATCAGGCACCAGGGCATCCCTCCCTTCAGGTCGGGGACGTCACTGCTGAGAAAGCGACTGGACGAGAACGGACACCAGCCGGCGAATCTCCGGCGCGGCACTGGTCGCGGCGAGGAAGAACCCGAACAGCAGGCACACCGCGATGTGCCAGCCACGCAGCCCCATGTACCGCCACGCGCCCCACACCACCACGCCGAGAATCACCACCAGGGGGATCGAGACGTTCATCGGCTCACCTCCTCACAGCCACAGGTCCGGGTACCGGGAGCCGCGCCCCCGCCGGAGCCACCGGGCGCGGGCGCGGCACTTGCGGCACCGCCGGTTACCGGGCTCGACGCGTGCGCCGCAGGTGCACGCGTGGCCGGTGATGATGCGCGGCATGCGCGGCATCCTCACCGCCCCGCCGGAACGCGGCGCGGGGCCTCGTCACACGTGCCCGTTGAGAGCAGACGCCGGGAAGCGGTGCCGCAGCGGGACGACTCGGTACGGCCACGCGCGACGCGGCGCTCTTCGGCGTGGATGCCGATGACGAGCATGGCGAAGATTCCGCAGGTGGAACCGGCGAGGAAGACGGCGGTGATCGATGCCAGGACGAGGATCATGTGCGATCCCTCCTCTCGTAAGCCCGGATCCGGCGGGGGCGGTTTCGGGCGGTCGGTGGCTTACGAGAAAGAGATTGCGCCTGACCTGGGGGACGAGATCACTACATGACTGGACGTGTTCAAGACGTCCTTCTAGGGTTGATCGCGTCCCAGGACGTCCCGGAACCCGGACGGGTGCATGCCGAACGAACGCCTACGCGCAGCCCTGCTAGAGCAGGGCCTGACCATCGCCACGCTTGCCGAAGCGATCGACGTGGATCCGAAGACGGTAGAACGGTGGATCACCAAAGACCGCACCCCCTACCGGCGGCACCGCTATGCAGTAGCTTCACATTTGGGCGTAGACGAGACGTTCCTATGGCCGGACGCCCTCTCCAACGAGCAAGTCACCGCAGCGTCCAGCAGTGAACTAGTGACGATCTACCCGCGCCGGACATCCGTCCCAAGGGACGCATGGGGACATCTCTTCGCCGCAGCCAAGCAAGAGATCGGCGTCCTGGTCTACTCCGGCCTCTTCCTCTCCGAAGACGCCGGCATCCAACGCACCTTCGCCGAGAAAGTAGAGGCCGGCGTCCGCGTCCGTATCCTCCTCGGCGACCCTGACAGCCCCCAGGTAGCCGAACGGGGAGAGGACGAGGGCGTAGACGACGCCATGGCCGCGAAGATCCGCAACGCCCTCGTCCTCTACAAGAATCTGCGAAAACAAGACGGCGTAGAGTTCCGCTTTCACCGCACAGTGCTCTACAACTCCATCTACCGCGCCGATGACCAACTCCTCGTCAACACACACGTCTACGGTGTCACGGCCCCACACGCCCCTGTCTGGCACCTGCGCCGCATAGCTGGCGGAGACCTGGTCAACATCTACCTAGAAAGCTTCGAACGCGTCTGGGAAGGCGCCACACCCATACCGGGGGACTAACACATGGGCGGCAGAATCGACTACTACGACGACCCCAACGCTCCCAAGGCCAACAGCCTCGTCCCGTCCGTGAATGTTGTCGTAGAGAACGACAAGGGCGAGATTCTCGTGATCCGCCGCACCGACAACGGAAACTGGGCTCTACCTGGTGGGGCTGTTGATCTCGGTGAGTCTGTGCCGCAAGCCGCCGTTCGGGAAACTAAAGAGGAGACAGGCATTGAATGTGAAATTACGGGCATCATTGGAATTTATAGTGACCCTAAACATCTGATCCATTACACTAGCAATGGAGAAACGCGGCAAGAATTTTCCATCCTCCTTCGGGCGCGCCAGGTTGGTGGTCGTACGCGTGTGAGCGAGGAGTCTAGTGATGTCGAATGGATTCCCAGGAATCAGGCGACAAAAAAAGAGATGGATCGATCAATGCGACTGCGTCTCCGTGACTATCTGGAATACCCGGGTCATCCAAGAATCAGCTAGCCGGAAATTCTTCTATCATTAGTGTGGTGGCAGGTGCCCATAAAAAGGTGGTGTAGGCGAGGATGCTCGTAAAGCAGCAACACGAATACCGGGTGCCCATCTTCGCAAGCCTGGCAGAAAACCTTGGGGAGTTCCGATCCGGTGGCTGTCAAGCAGCGAGTGCAGTAACCTAGCTTCATGAGCTGGCTTGATGAACTGATACGCACCCTTCAAAGGCTTGATGAGTCCTGGACCAGTGCAAGAGACATCGGTTTGCTTGATGCAGCCGCCGAACTTCATGCTTGGCTCGAAGATAAGCGACCGTATGACAGCCGTCATAAGAACGGGTGGCGCTCAGTTCTCGCGGACTTCGACATGACCGCAGGAAAAGTTGGCGCAAACTTAAAGGACGCCGTTCGAAATGAGATTAACACCTGCCTGACCTCATCTAGTGAGCTGACAATTAAGCTCGACAACCTCTCAAATTCCAATTTTGAGATCTACTTGCGCGCATCCCGCACAGTGATCGCAAGGCAAGTTGATCACCTTATGGTGAGACTCACTAGCTCGGATGCCCGTAAAGCGGCTTGGCGTGACCTGGTCGATGGATGCAAGAGCGATACAATGCCTCGCTCACGATTGGCTGAGCGCCGCGATCTTTTTCGAGACATTGTGGAAGCTTCGGATTATGACCTGAAACGGCTCAGTATGAATTTGATCGGGGTGCTAAGTAACGATGTCTTCGGTGTTCGAAGCGCTCAAATCATGGTCAACGAGGTCGACGCTACGCAGGTTGCGAGTCGACCTCGCCCCGGGGAGTCAGCCGGGTTCACGCCAGATCAGCAGATTGCACTGTGCGACAAGCTCGTGAGCTATTCCGCAAGCGCTGGGCGACATGTTGTCTGGCTTGCCTTCTACAATGCATACCTGATTAGTCGCTCGGTCAGGAAATTCGGAGAATCTGTTACGTTCTATGACAGTCATATGATCAAGGCCATCCTGGAAAGCAATCGACCCGCTCCAGTAGAGTTTCCCTCGGAGCTTCTAGGCGAGTATGGCCTGTTTTCCCCTTCTAATCTACCGGACGAGCGAGCCACGGTGCTTGTGCGCGTAGACTTGGGTCATGATTCATTTAGCGATCCTGTTTCGATTGCAAAGAAGCAAATGGATGCAATTGTCGCATTGACCGGTCTCCAAATAGGGTCAAGCTCCTGGCGCTTGATGTCTGGTTATCTGCATGTTATTGACGGCAAGATCCGAGGTATGGGTGCATTCAGGAAAGAGCATGACCTTGAGGCGATCATGTCCTCTCCTTATGTGGACGGCACTGATGAAGCCCTTGCAGAAATCGAAAGCGATTTCGCTCCATATTTTCCTATTCAGAAGCCAGAGTTAACTGAGTTGGTCGATGTGGCCCATGCGTGGAAAGGGGCAAGTCAGCAAGAGCCGCTTTCCTCTATTGTTCTCTATGTTCGCATCCTGGAACTGGTCGCTTCCCGTGTGTTCGATAAACCATGGCAAGAATATTTGGACTACTTCCTGGCGAAAGCTTGGGTTAGGTCTGAGTTGCACGGTGCTCTTAGTGGAGTGTTGTACCGGGCGATATTCGATCAGCCTCCCGGCCTCTCGTCTGCCCAAAAGCAGGAGCTTCGGAACTTGCAGCTATCGGTTTTCAAGTCGAAACACTCCGGTTTTGAAGTGCGCATGGTAAAAGGTTTTGATGCACTACACTTTCTCTCTACAATTTATTCGATACATGATGGGCCCGGTAGAGAGATAGATGAGGTGGCAAAAACTCTTGCTTCGCCCATGGCTATAGCCTTAAGACGAGACGAATTGATGGAAGATTGGCGCATTATCAGGTCGCGGCTCCATCGTATTCGAAATGCTCTCGCGCACGGAGGGCCGGTCAGCGCAAGAAGTGCTTCAACTGTGCATGAATATGCAAGGAAGATGGCAAGCTGGGGTCTGCAATTGAGTTTGCAGGGCGAACTTAGTGGAAAGGGCCTGCGGTTGACGCATGACGAGCACCTAAGTAAAAGTGCAGACTGGTTTGATTTCATCCCTCGTGCAAGTGATGCGAAGGCTGCTCTTTTCTCCCCCTAGTGCTTCGTCTCAGCGCCATCCACCGGGGTCGAACCTTGATGGCGTCGGTTTCGCAGGAATGCCCCTGAATGGCTGCCGGTGGTAATGGTCTTCAGGAGTGCTCAAGCGCAAGGGGCAGTTCTCGCGATACCTGCTGTACCGCATTGATCAATTGTGGGGAGGCTCTTGTGATCGCGCGTGTGACAAGGTGGCCAGCTCCGTAGCGCGCCAGAATCTCAGTGATCCGCTGCTCGACGGAGAGAGGTTCACCGCGTGGACCGGTCGTCATGTCGCAGTAGATCAGAGGGGTGCTCAAGTGAGGTGGCTGCGTCCCGAACTCCCTGGTCAACGGGATCGACAGTCCTCGTTCGCGTGCCTCAATCAGCGCACAGGAGTGGTGCGCCACTAGGCGGCACAGGTGGATGTCGGCCTGGTGTGTGTTGCGGAGGTAGCGGGCGCCATCCAAGGGGTGAAAGCCGGTCCTGACTAGGTCGGGGGCGTAACCGATGTCATGGAGCCAAGCGGCGGCCTCTAGAAGGTCGGCCTCGTCGCCGAGGATGGGGGCGAGGCTGCGAGCCTGGCGGGCTACGCCTTGAGTGTGCGCCCAGCGGCGGGGGAGTGGGGTCTCTAGGTGTTTGCGTGCGAGGTCGCGTGCCCACGCTGCGGTGTTCTTGTTCATGCGTTCGACGCTACGGGGGTGTGGGTGGACGTCCACGGGCGTGCAGGGCTCATCTGGGGACGTCTTCGGGGACGTAGCGTCCTTTGCCGTGGACGCAGGTGACGAGGCCGGCGGTTTCAAGGGCGATGAGGGCCGCGCGGGCTGTAGTTCGGGACACCCCATACCGGCGGGAGAGTTGAGCTTCGCTCGGTAGGGCATAGCCCGGTTGGAAGCGTCCGGTCTCGATCTGGTGGCGCAGGCTCGCTGCTATCTGCTCAGAGGGCGTGCGCGGTTGTGCGATGCCGTCCTGGACGAACCGGCCGACGCCGGGGCGGACGGTGATGAGTCCCTCATCTTGCAGGGTGGACAGAGCCCGCCGCACGGTGTTGCGGGCAACGCCGAACTCGGCGCAGAGGGCGGCCTCGCCCGGTAGGCGGGTGCCGGGGGCGTAGGTGCTGTCTGCGATGCGTTGGCGTAGCGCGTCGGTGATGCGCGCGTAGGTGCCCCATGCCGTGCGGCGGGTCATGTCAGTGCTGCTCGTCCCTCAGCGGGTCGAACGCCGCTGAAACCCACGGTGTGAGGAGGATGTTCAGCTTGTCCGCAGCAAGGTTGACGCGGGTGCAGGGGGTGAGCCATAGGCCGGTACTGGCTTGGTACCACCATGCGCCGTTGCCCCACACTACGGAGATGCTCTCGCCGATGGCCGGGGCCTGTTCGGAGTAGACCCGCAGGAGGGTGCGCGGCGTCTCCGTGCGGAGTTGGGTCGTCCAGCCGTCTCGGCGTATGACGAGGGCGAGGCGGGTGAGGTGCCAGCGTGCGCGCCATCGGCCGCTGTAGGTGGGCAGAGGGAACGCGGTCGGTGCATCCGGGGGGATACCCACCGACCGCGCCACCTCCGCCCCACCCACCGGGACCGCCCTCCCCATGGCGGTCCCCTCTGGTGATGGCTGCGGGGATCGGTCCCGCGCCATCACCAGGTCCCCACGCGCCGCACCTCGGCGCGCGCGGCCTCGTTGACGAGTTCCTCCCGCAGCGCGGCAGGGCTCGACCGGATCACCGTGGGGTCCACACCGGCGTGCGGGTCGTGCAGGCTCGCGACCCAATCCCCGAGCCGTCCGTCCCATCGCACGGCGCGCCAGATCCGGTGTCCGGTGAAGTCCTGGCGCAACGCGGCGAGCGCCTCGTCTGCCTCGCGCGTGTCGTTCTCGGACGGGGCGGGGGTGGCCTTGTGCGGCCAGTCGGTGGACATGGTGACTCCTCGGCTTGCGTGTAGCTCCCTGGGGGCGAAGCGGTGTCTTCGCCGTGTGTCTTGAGCTTTCCGGCCGGGGTGGGACCTCTCCATCGGCATCTAGGGACGTCTTGGGACGTCTTCTGTTAGCGTCGCTAGTGCGTCGTCCTCACTTGCAGCGCGGGAGGTTCCGGTGAACGACTTGTTGCGACGTGCCCTTGCCGACGCGCGCCTGACCGAAGCCGGCGCGGCGGCGCGGTTGGGCGTGGACCCCAAGACCGTCCACAGATGGGTCGCCGGACGCGTGCCGTACCCGCGCCACCGGGCAAGGGTCGCGTCCCTCGTCGGACGGGACGAGGCGGAGTTGTGGCCGCAGCTCGCGGTAGCGGACGTCCAGGCGGAGCCACCGACGATCGACGTCCTAGCGATCTACCCGCACCGGTGGGCCGTCCCTCGTCACGTCTGGCAGCAGCTCTTTCGAAGCGCACGGGTTGAGATCGGCATCCTGGCCTACGCCGGACTCTTCCTCGCCGAGGACATGGGCATCATGCGCGCGCTCGCCGAGAGGGCGTGCAACGGCGTCTCCGTGCGCATCCTGCTCGGCGACCCGGACGGGACGTGCGTCGCGGAGCGAGGTTGTGACGAGGGGGTGGGCGAGTCAATGGCCGCGAAGATCCGCAACGCCCTCGTCCACTACCGGGCTCTACGGGACGTGGACGGCGTTGAGATCCGGCTGCATGACACCGTCCTCTACAACTCCATCTACCGCGCCGATGACGATCTACTGATCAACCCACATGCCTATGGCATCGCTGCATCCCAAGCCCCTGTCTTGCATCTGCGGAGGGCCGAGGACGGCGACATGGCGAGCACCTACCTGGAGAGCTTCGCTCGCGTATGGGTGAACGCTCGTGCGTTGAGCTGATAACGAAGACTCCGCCGGAGTAGCATGTGAGGCGGATCACTGACCTGATTTATGGGGAGAGTTCATGTCTCGAGCGGTGCAGCGTCGCCAAGAGTTGCAAGAACTAATAGCGATGAATGAAGACTTCGAAACAGAGATGTCGCATTGGCAGCAGGGTGCCGAAGTCTCTCCGGAAGACGTTCGAAGGGTTCAGCGGGACTACGGGAAATGGTATGTGACAGCCAAGGCGATGTTGAGTGGTGAGCAACTGGAAAAGTTTGTCGACATGTATGAGGGAGGGGCGTGGACTAACAGGGTTCGCGCCTTTTTGGTAGATCCATTCGCTAGGAATGATTTCTATAACCCGGGTCAGGAGAATCCACTCATCAGTGAGTGGAAGGTTGAATTTCAAGGTACAGTTCGGGACTCTCTGGTAACGCAACGGCAAATCCTCATCCAGGAACTTCACGCCGAGAGTGACATAATAGGCATCCTTGATGAACTTGCTAGTACGTTTCGTAGACTGCCGGACTACCTGCGCACCCTGAAGAATAAAGCTTCGGTGAACGTTCCTGCTCCGAATATAACAAAAGAAAAAGAGCTACAAATCGTCGTACTGGCAACATTGAGGCTGCTTTACGTAAATGTGAGTGACGAAGATCCGGCTTCGAAGCACGCCGGCGGAAGTTCGATACCGGACTTTATGATTCGCGATATTGGCGTAGCTGTTGAAACAAAGATGGTGCGAGAAGGGCAGAAAGACAAGGATGTAGGTGCTGAGTTGCTGATCGACTGGGGACGTTACCCCAAGCACCCCGACTGCCAGGCTATCTTTGCAATCGTTTACGATCCAAAAGAGGTTCTCGACAACCCCAACTCTCTTGAGATCGACTTGTCGCAGGACGGCCCTGGAATCCCGACTAGGGTTATTGTAATTCGGTAGATTCTTTGGAGTGGAAGTGGGAAGGGCCCAGCCACGGCTGAGATTGATACCGTGACTGGGCCCTCCGTGGCTCATGCTGGGGCAGACGATTCCGATTTGGTGATGATCTGCTTGACCTTGCGGCGGTCGATGCCGTGTTTCTCGGCGAGGTAGCGCTGTGAGAGCGGGCGGCCGGGACCGTTCAAGCTCGCCCTGTACTCGTCCAAAACTGCCTGCTCCGGCGTCCGCTCCACTTCGGTGCGGGGCTGTTCCGGTTCGGTGCGTCCCTCGTTCGGGACGAGGTCTGGGCTGGCTGCGGCGCGGGTGAGGGTCATCAGGAGTTCGAAGGAGCCGACGAGGGCGAGTGCCGGCCATGCGCTGACTACCGCGCCGATGGGGCCGTGGGATGCGCCGTGCGCCACGTTGGCGCCTACCGTCGCCACGATGCCTACGGCGAGGCTCCACTTCGCCAGTGGTGGTGCCGGTTGCTTCTGGCGGCTTGCGTCCAGGATCACCATGGACGCTGCCCAGATGAGGCCGTCCACAGTGAACGGGACGAGGCGCGCCGTGGGACCGGCTTCGCCGTGCGAGTGGACGAGTTCGTAGGCGTGGCGGTACGAGATGACGGCTGCCACGGCGGCTACCGCCACCACGGCGAGCGCGGTAGTGATCCGGATGAGGCGGTCAGTCACGGGCCAGCTCCCTACGCCACTCCATGACGCACGGGTCGTCCTCGCCGTGGGTGATGACCCGTTCGGCGAGAGACAGGGCCGTGATCGCGGAGTTGCGGTCTAGAGGGCGCGCCCAGGTGGTGACGTGCCAGACGTCCCCTATGCGGGTGCCGGTGGCGATGACCTTGCCTTTTACCGTCACGGTCATCGTGGTTTCGGTGATTTCGAGGGCCATGGGGTGGCCTCCTCCCTGCTGAGAGGGAGGGAGCCAGGGGAGCCAGTCTCGGGAGCCAACGCCGTTCGGATCAAGCCGACGGTGCTCGACTGTGCCGGACTGTTCCCCTGGGCTCCTTCCCTTGTTTTCGCAGGTGAGCGGCTCTCCACGCGACTTCCCCGGACGACCTCGGACGGCCGCTGAATAAGAGTGGGTGAGCCCTTCCCTAAGTGAGGCTTAAGGGCGTTCTGCTGGAGGGTGCGCGGGCCTAGCGTTGCGGGTGTCAGAGTTGAGAGACGGCGGAGGTGCACAGGCGGAGAGTGAAGCGAACGTCGGCTGAGGTTCCGACCCGAGGTTCCTGATTGAGACAGGTTTCTGGCCCGCACGGCCCCGTTACCCCGCTCTGGGGCCGTGCGGGCCAGAAGCCTTTTTCAGCGCGGGAGGCCGCCCAGGAGGAGGAGGCGGAAGGCGTCGGCGGTGCCGGTGCCGCTGGTGTCGCCGGTGGCGAGGCGGCGGATGGCGAGGCCGTAGAGCATGGCGACGACCGCGGGGGCGTGGCGTTCGGCGTCCGGGATCTCCAGGGCGCCGAGGACGGCCGTGGCGAGCTTGTCGTAGGCCGCCACGGAGCGTTTCGAGGTCTCCCGGAGGCCCGGGTCGCGGGCGGCGTGCAGGTGGAGTTCCAGGTTCGCCACCTGCTCGGGGCCGTCGGTGAAGTCGAGGATGGCCTTCTCGACCTCGTCCGGGGCCTGGACGGGACCCAGGCCCTCGTCGGCCAGGGCCGTGACGTAGGCCGTGATGCGGGCGATCTCCTCTTCCACGAAGGTGTGCAGGGCCTCGCGCAGGAGATCCTCCTGGCTCGGGAAGTGGTAGGTGAGGGAGCCGAGGGAGACGCCGGCCGCGCGGGCGACGGCGCGGTTGGTCACGGCGCCGATCCCTCGCTCGCCGACGAGGCGGAGGGTGGCTTGGAGGATCTGGTCGCGAGCGCTCATCGGTGCACAGTCTTCCCTAGGGATCGTGCGATCGGTATCGTTCGTTCGAACGAACGATACCGGAGGTGGCGTGGGTGCTGGGGTTGGTGGGGCAGGCGGCGGCACTGGCCAGGGGCGACGTCTCGTCCAGTGAGCTGGTCGAGGAGAGCCTGGAGAGCATCGGACGGCAGGAGTCGCTCGGGGCGTTCCGGGTCGTGCGGTCCGAGGGTGCGGCCCAGGAGGCGCTGGACGCCGACAGGCGCCTCGCGGAGGGGAAGCGGCTGCCGCTGCTCGGGGTGCCCGTGGCCATCAAGGACGACACCGATCTCGCGGGGGAGACCACGCCGTTCGCGGTGGCGGGGGACCACCTGCCCGCCAAGCGGGACGCCGAACTCGTCCGGAAGCTGCGGGCGGCCGGTGCGGTGATCGTCGGGAAGACCACGACGTGCGAGCTGGGGTTGTGGCCGTTCAGCGAGTCCGAGACCTACGGGTGCGCCCGCAACCCCTGGAATCCGGACTACACGCCGGGCGGGTCGTCGGGCGGGTCGGCGGCGGCCGTGGCGGCGGGAATGGTCGCGGGCGCGGTCGGGTCGGACGGGGCCGGGTCCATCCGGATACCGGCGGCCTGGACGGGGCTGGTCGGCATCAAGCCGCAGCGGGGAAGGGTCTCCGGATACCCGCAGACCGATCCGTTCAACGGCATCACGGTGTGGGGGCCGCTGGCGCGGAACGTCGAGGACGCCGCCCTGCTGCTCGACGTCCTGAGCGGGAGCCATCCCGAGGACGTCTACCAGGTCGACGCGCCGGTGACGCCGTTCGTCGAGGCGGCCAGGCGGGAGCCCGGGAAGCTGCGGATCGCCGTTTCGTTCCGGACGGCCTTCGGCGTGAGCGGGCGGCTCGATCCCGAGATCCGGGCGGCCGTCGAGCGGCTCGCGAGGCGGCTGACCGACCTCGGGCACAAGGTCTTCCCGGCCGATCCCGACTACGGGCTGGTGGGGCTCGGGCTCATCCCGCGCGGCACGGCCGGTGTCGCGGACTGGCTGGACTCCCTGCCGAACCCGCGGCCCGACCACCGGACGGAGGTCGAGGCGCGCATCGGGCGCGTGCTCGGGAAGCGGCTGCTGCCGCTCGCGAAGCGGATGGACCCGCACCTGCGGCGCAGGGTCGGGCGCATCTTCCAGGTCGCCGACGTCGTGCTGACCCCGACCACCGCTCAGCCGCCGTTGCGGATCGGCGCCTTCGACGGGGCCGGCTACCAGCGGACGCAGTCGGGCGTCGCGGCGGTCTGCCCCTACGCCTGGACGTGGAACGTCCTCGGCTGGCCGGGCGTGAACGTGCCGGCGGGGTTCACCAGGGCCGGCCTGCCCATCGGGGCTCAGCTGCTCGGACATGATTCCGACGAGGCCACGCTCATCTCGCTCGCCGCCCAGCTGGAGGCCCTCGAAGGGTGGGCCGAGCGGCGTCCCTGACGGCGCGGCGGGCCGCCCGGAGCGGCCCGCCACGGCTCAGTACCCCGCGCCGGTGAGCATGCCGCCGTCGACCAGGACCTCGCTGCCGGTGCAGTAGGACGAGTCGTCCGAGGCCAGGTAGACGACGAGGCCGGAGACCTCCTTGGACTTGGCCATGCGGCCGAGGGGGAGCGAGTTCATGAACGCGTCGGCGCTGCCGGCCTTCGCCGCGATGATGTCGTCCTGCATGAACAGCGGGGTCACCACGCCGCCGGGGTGGATGGAGTTCACCCGGATGCCGTACTCGCCGAGCTCCCGCGCCGCGGACTTGGTGAGGCCGCGGACGCCGAACTTGCTGGAGCTGTAGGCGGCGAGCCCGGCCGCGCCGATGAAGCCCTCGGTCGAGGAGACGTTGACGATCGAGCCGCCGCCCGCCTCGCGCATCGGCGCGATCACCGACTTCACGCCGAGCCACTGGCCGACGAGGTTCACCTCCAGGATGCGGCGGAACTCGTCGAGCCCCATGTCCTCGATGGTCTTGTGCCGGATGATGCCGGCGTTGTTGACCAGGACGTGCAGCGCCCCGAAGGCGCTCGTCGCCGTCTCGACGGCCGCCTGCCAGTCGTCCGGCGACGTGACGTCCATCCGGACGAACCGGGCGGCGTCCCCGAGGTCGGCGGCGAGCTTGGCGCCCTCCTCCTCCAGGACGTCGCCGAAGACCACCTTGGCGCCCTCGTCCAGGAACCGGCGGACGTGCGACTTGCCCATCCCGCGCGCACCACCGGTGATCAGCGCCACCTTGCCGTCAAGCTGCCCCATCAACGCTCCTCGATGCCGGTTGCCTGCCCCGTAACCTAGCGAACGCTTGGTCAACGGAACAAGACGGGCCTAGGCCGTGCGCAGGCCGGCGAAGAGCAGCGCCAGCATCCGGTCGGCGAACGCGTCCGGGTCGGGCGCCCGCTCGGACGCGACGCCGATCGCGTTGGTGAGCCGCAGCAGGTCGCGCGGGTCGATCTCGGCGCGGACCGCCCCGGCCCGCTGGGCCCGGTCCAGCAGCCGGCCGAGCGCGTCGCAGATCGCGGCGGCCGCCGCGCCGAGGCCGGTGGCGGCCCACTCCGCCGACATCGCCTCGATGATCACGGTGGAGGTGCCGCGCGGGGTCGCCGCTCCGGCGAGGTAGCTGCGCAGCCAGCGGCCCAGCGCGGCCTCGGCGTCCGGCGCGGCGAGCAGGTCGCCGGCGTGCGCGAGGAGCCCGTCGATCCGCTCCCGCAGCACGGCGTGCAGCAGCGCGTCGCGGGTGGGGAAGTGCCGGTACAGCGTCCCGGAGCCGACGCCCGCGCGCTTGGCGATGTCGTCGAGGGACGCGCCCGTGCCGTGCTCCATGAAGGCGCTGCGGGCGGTCGTGATCAGTCGTTCGTAGTTGCGGCGGGCGTCGGCCCGCATCGGGCGGGTGTCCATGGGCACCGTCCAGCGGTTCAGCGGATGACCTGCGGTGGCCACCGCCTGGCGTAGGACGAGCCTGCCATCTCCGAGGGGGAGAGCGCTACCCGCGGGCGGCGGACGCCAGGGCGTCCCGGGACAGCCGGTCGGCTCTGCGCGTCGTCTCCGGCAGCCGGTAGTCGGGCGCCAGCGACAGCACGTGGCGGCACGCCGTGTCGAGGTCGGTGCGGTGCCCGACCGACACGAACACCGGCTTCACGCCGTCCCGCGTGCGCAGGACGCGTCCCACGACCTCGCCGCCGTCCAGCAGCGGGCTCGCGTCGCCGCGCCGCGGGCCGGGCTGCTCGTAGGCGCCGACGAACGCGGTCTTGCCGACGCCGATCGCCGGGACGCCGGTCAGGACGCCGAGGTGGCAGGCGAGCCCGAACCGGCGGGGATGCGCGACCCCGAACCCGTCGCAGACCAGCAGGTCGGGCGTGGTGGTGAGGGCGCGCAGCGCGTCGAGCAGCGCCGGCAGCTCGCGGAACGCGAACAGGCCCGGGACGTAGGGGAACGCGGCCGTCCCGACGGCCACCGACTCCTCCAGCACCTCCAGCGTCGCGGCGTCCAGGACGACCGCGGCGGCGGCCAGCCGCGTCCCGGTTCCGCCGCCGTCGCCCGCGTAGGAGACGTCCACCCCGGCGACCGTGCGCGGCGCGGCCGGCCCGGGGACGTCCAGTTCGAGCATCGGGCGGAGCCGGTCCTGGATCGCCTCCGCCTCCCGCGCCGTGGCCGGCCAGGCGTGAAGTTCGCGCACCTCCATGCCCCGGCACGCTACCGCCCGCCCGGGACGCCCGGCGCGGCGCCGTCAGGCGAGCGACGCGTAGGCGGCCTCGGTCAGGCGGTAGGCGCGCATGTCGCCGGTCAGGTGGTCGCCCATCAGGTTCGGCAGGTAGGCGAGCGCGAGCCCCGCGTCCGGGTCGCCGAGGCCGATGGAGCCGCCCGCGCCGGTGTGCCCGAACGCCGACTCCCGGCCCGCCGCCGGGACGAAGAACGTCTGGGCCGGGCGCATGAAGCCGAGCCCGAACGCGCTGTCGACGAGCATCGTCCGGTCCGGGCCGGCGACGCGCGGGCGGATCGCCTCCCGCAGCGTGTCGGGACGCAGGATCCGGCCCGCCATGAGGTCCCGGTAGAAGCCGGCGAACGCGGGCGCGGTGGCGAGCATCCCGGCGGACGGCCAGCCCGCGCGCAGCACGACGGGGTTGTTGTAGCCGCCCTTGCCCGGGTGCGGGTTGTTCAGCGCCCGGTTCATCGTGCTGTCCGGGTCGGTGTAGGCGGCGGCGAGGCGGTTCAGCAGGTCGTGGTCGGCGGTCCTCGGGTGGTCGGCGGCGCCGCGCCGGGACGCCGACATCTTCGCGGCGCGCTCGATCACGTCGTCCGGGGAGCCGATCCACAGGTCCAGGTCGCGGGCGAACTCGTCGGCGACGAACGCGCCGACCGTCCGGCCCGAGTGGCGCCGGACGATCTCACCGGCGAGCCAGCCGTAGGTCAGCGCGTGGTAGCCGTGCGCCGAGCCCGGCGCCCACTCCGGCTTCTGCGCGGCCAGTTCCGCCGCGAGCCCGGGGGCGTCCGCCGCCTCCTCGGCCGACACCGGGCGGGCGAAGGCGGGCAGCCCCGCCTGGTGCGAGAGCAGGTGCGCGGCGGTCGCGCCGTCCTTGCCCGCGGCGCCGAACTCCGGCCACCAGTCGGTGACCGGACCGTCCACGTCGTAGGCGCCGCGCTCGGCGAGCAGCGCCGCCGCGGCGGCCGTGACCGCCTTGGTGCAGGAGAACCCGAAGCAGGGCGTGTCGGCCAGCCAGGCGCGGCCGGTGCGGCGGTCGGCGACGCCGCCCCACAGGTCGACGACCTTGCGGTCGCCCGCGTAGACGGCGACGGCGGCGCCCAGCTCGCGGCCCTCCGCGAAGTTCCGCTCGAACTCCTCGCGGACGCCCGCGAACGCCGGGTCGCAATGCCCCTGCACCACCGTGCTCATGCCGCGCTCCTCTCACCGGGGACTCCATAGAATCACGTTCTAGGAATCCCCGGCGAGCGCGGCGCGGTCAGCGGCCCAGATCGTGGACGGGCGCGGTGAGCGGCTCCGCCGCGGGCCCGGCCAGCCCGGTGCGGCCGAACTCCAGGGTCAGCAGGGCCGCGGCCAGCGGGGCGATGTCGAACCAGGAGCGGAACACGACGTTGCGCGGCTTGTAGGACGGCCTGAACTTCTTGTTGAACAGGTACAGCGACTCGACCGCGATCCACGGGTCCAGCAGGTGGAGGGCCTGGTAGCCGGCCCGCTCCAGCAGCCCGCGCTCGTCGCTGTCGAGCAACTCGCGGAACGCGGCGAAGTTCAGCGAGACGACGCCGTGGCCGCGCTCGGCCGCGTACTCGATCATCTCGACGATGAGCCGCTCGTTGACGCCGTTCGGCCCGCCCGGGCTGCGCCGCATCGCGTCCAGGCTGATGCCCTGCCCGGCGGTGACGTAGCGCTGGAACGCGATGGGCCGCTCGTCCTCGCCGTAGGCGATCGCGACGACCGCGCCCGGATGGTAGCCGGTGAGCAGCTCGTCCAGGTTCATCGAGAAGCCGCGCTCGGCCGCGCCGCCGAGCGAGCGGGACGCCACGTCCAGCAGCTGGCCGCGCAGCGCCGGCGGGAGGTCGCGCTCCGGGACGATCCGGGACGTGACCCCCGCGTTCTCGGTGCGCTTCACCGCCTGCCGGACGTTGCGCATCCGGCGCCCGCTCAGCGTGAACTCGCCCGGACCGACGACGACCTCGTCGCCGAACCCGATCGTGCGGCAGGGGCCCCACGCGGGCAGCAGCCCGTCGCTCGCGCCGAGGACGGCCGGGCGCCAGCCCGTCGTCCGGCACATCGCGAGGAACGCGCGGACGGCCTCGCCGTGCGAGGCGGGGTCGCCGACCGGATCGCCGCCCGCGACCGCGACGCCGAACAGGACGCGGTAGCCGATCGCGGCCCGGCCGTCCGCGCTGAACACGTACGCCTTGTCGCGGCGCAGCGCGAACGGCGCGAGGGTGTCGGAGCCGGGATGCGCGACGAGGCCCGCGACGCGACGGCGCTCCCGCTCGTCGCCGGGCGGCGGCGCCGGATCGGGCGCGAGCAGCGTGGTGACGAGCACCAGCAGCCCGGCGGCGCCGGCGAGGCCGAGCAGTCCCGGCAGCCAGGACGCCCCGTCCAGCGGCGGGCCGGTGGACCCGAGGCCGGCGGCGACGGCCCCGACCGAGCGGACCGACACGCCGCCGAACAGCAGCGAGACGGCGATGGCCGCGACCACCAGCAGCGCGCCGGTCTTTACCGCCGTGCGGACCCGCTCGGGGTGCGGCCGCACCGGGAACCGGTCGCGCTCCAGCCACAGCCCGCCGAGCACGGCGGCCAGGAGCGGCAGCCGCCACAGCGGGTCCTCGCCGGTGACGACGGCGAGCAGCCCGAGCGCGGCCAGCGCGACGAGGCCGTACCAGGCCGCGCGGCGCAGCAGCAGGGCGCCGCGCGCGACGAGCGCGAGCGCGAGGCCGATCGCGATGGCGTGCGCGGGGGCGAGCGGGCTGCCGGTCACGATCCGCGACAGCCGGCCGAGCCACGGCGGGCAGCCGGGCAGCGCGGGCGCCGCGATGAGCACGGCGACGAGCGCCGCGGCCAGCGCGAGCGGCCAGACGGGCCGTGCGGCCGATGGCGCGGCCGGTTTTCCTGGTTCCACGAAGGACACCTCCGCTGAGCCCCCAACCAAGATCCTTTGGAACTCATTCCCCGGGTCGGACGTTGGATATGCCTCCAATCGCAGCCTACGCCGGAATCCGCTGGTCGGCCGTACCCGGCCGGAGAAGGGGGACGCCACTAGGCTCGGCGTGGTGAAGAGGCTGCTGCTCGTCCATCACACGCCGTCCCCGTCGGTCCAGGCGATGTTCGAGGCGGTGCGCGCGGGCGCGTCCACCGACGAGATCGAGGGCGTGGAGATCGTGACCCGCCCGGCGCTGACGGCGTCCGCCGTGGACGTCCTGGAGGCGGACGGCTACCTGCTCGGCACGCCCGTCAACCTCGGCTACCTGTCCGGGGCGCTCAAGCACTTCTTCGACCAGATCTACTACCCGTGCCTGGAGGAGACGGTCCGCCGCCCGTTCGGGGCGTTCCTGCACGGCAACAATGACGCCACCGGGGCGCTGCGCGCGCTGGACTCCATCACCACGGGGCTGAGGTGGAAGGCCGTCCAGCCGCCGGTGGTGGTGACCGGCGAACCCGGCAAGGCCGATCTGGAGGCGTGCTGGGAACTCGGCGCGATCACGGCGGCCGAGCTCGGCGCCGTCTAGGACGAGAAGTGCGACAAAACCGAGCAAGCGCTTGTGTCCGAACGCTTTTCGGGTTAGTTTCAGCAGAGACGCCCGCTGGGGACGGATCGCGCCCCGTCCCCGGCGGGCGGCACAGGTTCTGCCCTTCCTGCGGCCCCGGCCCGGTCAGCCGCGGCTCCGCAGGCTGAGGATCTCGTCGCGCAGCTGCTGCGGCGACGGCGCCTCCAGCAGCCGCGGGCCGTCCCGCAGCGGGACCATCGCCCACCACGACCCGGTCGCCTCGCCGTACCAGACGCGCACCCCTGGGAACTGCTCCTGAAGGCCCCGCGCCGTCGCGGCGCGCATGGCCGCGGGCGTGGGCTCGTCACGACCGGAGGCGCCCCGTTGAGCCGTCATATCGCCCTCCCCCCGTAGATGTCTCCAGTAACAGCGTCCCCACGGGCCAATGCGTCACCCCTACTCGGCAATTTGTGACTAAGCACACTATGGGGGGTAGGGGTCGCTCACCGTGGGAAACCGCGCCGGATGTGGCCCAACGGACGCGTTCGGCGGGCCGAGTGCCCTCTGCCGCCGCCACCGCGGGGCCGTTCGGGGAAGGCCTAGTGCAGGTTGATGCCGTCGAACATCACCTTGAGGTAGTGCTCCGCGAGGCCCTGGGCGTCCAGGCGGCCGCCCGGCCGGAACCAGCGGACCGCCACCCACACGGTGTCGCGGATCATCCGGTAGGTGAGCTTCGGGTCGAGGTCGGAGCGGAAGAGCCCGTCCTCCTGGCCCGTCTGGAGCGTGTCCACCCACATCTTCTCGACCTCGTCCTCGGACTTGATCAGGTAGGCGAACCGGTCCATGCCCTTGAGGTAGTTCCAGTCGTTCTGCATCACCGTGATCGCCGCGCGGTGCGGCTCCAGGGTGCCGAACGCGACCCGGACCAGCCCGGCGATGGTGTCGCGCGGGTTGCGGCCCTCCGCGATCACCGCCTGGTAGGAGGCCATGATCTCGGTGAAGAAGCCGGCGAGGATTTCGTCCACGATCGACTCCTTGGAGTCGAAGTGGTGGTAGAGGCTGCCGGACAGGATGCCCGCCTCGTCGGCGATGTTGCGGACCGTGGTGGCCTGGAAGCCCTTCTCCGCGAAGAGTTCGGCCGCCAGCTTGACCAGGTGCTCGCGCCGTTCCGACGCCAGGGCCGAGGAGCCCCTGCCACGCCGGCGGGGACCGCCCTCGCCCGCGGTACGGGTTCTGGATCGTCCGGACTTAGCGCTCGTGGTCGTCACCCTCTCATTATGCCGTGTCGCCCAACCGCTTGCTCGTTTCCGCGCCGACCCAGGCTACGGCCATTTACCAAGCGCTTGCTACGTCTGTGGACGAGGTATCTCCCGCGCGCCGCATAGGCTCGGGCACATGGCCGATGTCATCGTGTTCGACCTGTACGGGGTGATCGCCCGCACCCAGAGCCCGGAGGCGATCCGGCGGATCGAGGGGATCGCCGGGGTTTCCGGCCCCGCCTTCTGGGACGCCTACTGGGCCTGCCGCCCCGCCTACGACGCCGGTCAGGAGAGCGCGCCCTACTGGGCGGACGTCGCCGCCCGGCTCGGCACCGCCTTCCCCGACGTCCCCGCGCTGATCGAGGCCGACCTCGACAGCTGGACGGACGTGGACGCCGAGATGGCCGCCCTCGTCGGCGAGCTGGCCGACGAGGGACGCGTGCTCGGCCTGCTCTCCAACATCATCGGCGACCTCGTGCCCCGGTTCGAGGCCAGGCACGGGGCCCTGCTCGACCGCTTCGACGCGCTCGTCTACTCCTGCCGGATCGGCGTCGTGAAGCCCGACCCGCGCGCCTACGAGATCTGCGCCGAGCGCCTCGGCGTCCGGCCCGCCGACGTGCTCTTCTTCGACGACACCGAGCGCAACGTCCGTGCCGCCCGCGAGGCGGGCATGCGCGCCGAGGTCTTCACCGGCCCCGCCCAGATCCGCACCCTGACCCGCTGACCCCCCGGCCGCCCAGGGCCATGTCCGTGCGTCACGAGTCAGGCGATCTCGGGCGCGGGGCGGGTGCGGAGAGATCACGATCTTGACAAGACCCGTGGGCGGGGAGGGCGCGGGCGGCGGCGGCCGTGGCCAGCAGGAGGGCGGACATGGCCAGGAAGGCTTCGGTGTAGTCGCCGGCGATGGCGGCCAGGGCGGCGAGGCCGAGCGCGGCGCCCGCCTGCTTCGCGGTGTTCATCAGGCCGGACGCGGCGCCGGCGTCCCGCTCCGGCACGCCCGCGGTGACGGCGTTGGTGAGCGGGGTGTTCAGCAGCCCGCCGCCCACCGAGATGAGGATCGCGGGGCCGAGGACGTCCGGCAGGTACGCGCCGCCGGGGGACAGGCGGCTCTGCCACAGGAAGCCCGCCGCGGCGATCAGCGCGCCGATGGTGATCAGGGTGCGGTCCGGCGCCCGCTTCATCAGGCGGGGCGTGACGCGCAGGGCGACGGCCATGGTCAGCAGGGTGTGCGGGAGGAAGCCGAGCCCGGTCTGGAGGGCACCGAGGTGCAGGACGTTCTGCATGGACAGGGCGAGGAAGTACCACATCGGGCTCAGGCAGGCCCCGGCGAGCAGCATCGCCGCGTTCCCGGCCGCGACCGCGCGGATCCGCAGGAGCCGGAGGGGGAGCAGGGGCGTCCGGCGGCGCGACTGCACGACGGCGAACACCGCCAGCGAGATGGCGCCGGCGGCCAGGGCGGGGGCGTTCCAGCCGCGGGTGACGCCGTAGGTGAGGGACGCGACACCGGCGGTCGCGAGGACGGCGCCGCCGACGTCCAGCCGCTGCCGCTCGCCCCTCGCGGCCGGGAGCAGGCGCGCCGCCGGCAGCGCCAGCAGCCCGATCGGCACGTTGACGAGCAGGATCCAGCGCCAGGACAGCGCGTCGGTGAGGACGCCGCCGATGAGGTTGCCCGCCGTCCCTCCGGCGAGGCCGACGGCGGTCCAGGCGGCGAGCGCGCGGGGACGGACGTCGTCGGCGAACGCGGTGGTGACGACGGTCAGCGTGGCCGGTGCCAGGAGGGCCGCGCCGATCCCCTGGAAGGCGCGGGCGGCGATCAGCGGCCCGGGCGCGCCCGCGAGCCCGCCGGCCAGGCTGGCCAGCGTGAACAGGGCCAGGCCGGCGGCGAAGACGCGGCGCAGCCCGCAGACGTCGGCGAGGCGCCCGCCGAGCAGGAGCAGCCCCGCGAACGTGAGCGCGTAGGCGTTGACGACCCACGGAAGGCCGGCGGGGCCGATGCCCAGGCCGGCCTGGATGGACGGCAGTGCCACGTTCACGATCGACACGTCCAGTACGACCATGAACTGCGCGGCGCACGCCAGGGCGAGCAGGGCCCGGTGCCGGGACGTCATGCGGCTCCTTGCTGATACGACTGTATCATTATGGTACATCGGTATCATGCGAGGGTGCCGAGAACCGCCGACCATGACGCCCGCCGCGCGCAGATCATCGACGGGCTGGTCCGCGTCGCCGGGCGCGACGGCCTGCACGCCGTCACCCTGCGGTCGGTGGCGGCCGAGGCGGGGGTCTCGCTGCGGCTCGTCCAGTACTACTTCGAGAGCAAGGCGCAGCTCATGAACGCGGCGCTGGAGCGGCTCGCACGGCAGAGCCGCGAGCGGTGGGCGGCACGCCTCGCGGGCCTGCACGACCCGTCACCGCGCGAGGTCGTCGAGGCGCTGCTCGCCGAGGCGCTGCCGACCGACGCGGAGAGCCGCGCGTTCCACCTGGTGTGGACGTCCTACGCCGTCCTCGCCCAGACCGACCCGTCGCTGGCGGCCCAGCCCTTCGTGGACGGCCCCGACCGGCTGGAACGGCAGCTCGCACAGGTGCTCGCCGACGCCGGGACACCCGGCGACCCGGCTATGGAGGCGGCGCGGCTCCTCGCCCTGGCCCACGGCCTCGGAACCGGCGTCCTGGTGGGCGGGAGGACGCCGGAGTCGGCCATGGGCATCCTCCGCCGGCACCTCGATGGGCTCTTCCCGCGTTAGGCCGTCCCTCAGGGCGGCGGCGGCAGCTCGCTGCCGGCCTCGGCGGCCTGGGCGAGGCGGGCCCGCAGCGTGCGCAGGAGCTCGTCGCCCTGCTCGGTGAGGCGCTCGATCGCGGGCAGCGCCAGATCGTCGCGGACGGTGTCGGCGAGCAGTTCGTCGTACTCGTGCGCCTTCTCGGCGATCGCCTCCAGGTGGCGCTGGGCCCGCAGCACCTCGTCGGCCGCGGTGGCGCGCTCGGCGTAGCGTTCGAGCGCCTCGACGCGCCGGGTCACCGCCTCCACCGAGATGTCGAGCTTGTCGCGCAGCGGGCGCAGCGCCGCCTCCACCTCCGGGAGCGAGGCGTCCCCGGACATGACCGCGTGGTCGGCGCGCAGCCGCGACTGCCGGGCGATGACCTGCGCGATCTCCCACTCCTGGCGGGGCAGCGTGACGGCGTTGTCCACCGCGTCCAGCAGGCCCTCGCGGTTGACGTCGGAGTCGCGGACGGCGTCGATCGCCGCCTGGACGCGGCCCAGCATCGCGCGGCCCTCGTCGTCGAGGTCCTCGGGCGTGAGATACCGGTCGCGGCGCCGCTCCAGCTCGCGGGCGCGGCGCAGGTCCATGGAGACCGACGGGGTGCCGAGCGCGACCAGCACCGCGAGCATGCCGAGGCCGATCAGCCACAGCGAGCCGAGCAGCGGCGAGCCGACCAGGCCGAGGGCGAGCACCGTCAGCGGCGCCAGCCAGAGCAGCGGGCGGCGGCGCTCGACGATCGTGTCGAGTTCGGCGCGCAGCGTCGGGTCGGCCACCGGGCGCGGCTCGGCGGGGGAGCCGTCCTCGGGCGCGCGCGGCGGCGCGATCCGCCGCCAGGACGAGGAGACGTGCGTCTCGAACGCGAAGTCGGTCCGCGCGATGTCGATCTCGGTCGGCCCGGCGGGCAGCGGCCACGAGCCGACGGGGTCACCGCCGCCCGGGCCGGTGAAGCGGACCCACCAGCCGCCCTTGCCGTCATCGCATCGGTACCGGCCGGGGGGGATGTCGATACCGACGAAGAATGTTCCGATTCCCGGTATGGAATCACTCCACGAGCCACTGGCCACCGGAGACCTCCCGACCTGAACGACGTCCGGGGGACGGCAAGAGTTGCAGTACCCACTCCCGCCCCGCGAAAGCCGGATCGGGTTTTGGAATACTCCACCGGGTGCGACCCGACTATGACCCCCTTGATGATCCGCCATGGGCGATGCAGCTGGTGGTACGTGCCGAGAAGGCCGATCCGCCCAGCCACGACGCGGTCTGCGAGGCGGCGGCGACCGCCGTCGTCCGGCTGCTCACCGACCCGCGTGCGGCCGACCCGGACGGCGCGTGGCGGGACGCCGTCCGCGCGTGGGAGTCGCGGCGGATACGCAAGGTGACGAGGCGGGCGCGCGGGGTGCGGTGGCCGGAGGCGGAGGCGCTGCCCGGGATCACCGTCGAGCACGCGGGCGCGCAGGTACGGGCGTTCCCGCCCGGCCCGATGCCGGACGTCCCGCCGCAGCTGGCCCGGCTGCAGGTCGCGGGCCTCGATCTGGCCGAGGCCGAGGAGCCCGCGCCGCCGCCGGAGCCGCCGTACGCGGCGATCGCCCTCAACCCGGAGGTGGCGATCACGACCGGGAAGGCCGCCGCGCAGTGCGGGCACGCCGCCCAGATGCTCCTGCGCCAGGGGCGCCCTGAGGACGTGGCGGCGTGGGTCGGGGGAGGCGCGGCCGCCCGGCTGGTGCGGGACCTCCCGTGGCGCACGTCCGTGAAGAGGGCGACGATCGCGGTGCGCGACGGCGGGTTCACCGAGGTGCCGCCCGGCACGATGACCGCGATCGCCTGGATCGTCCGCCCGTAGGGCGATCCGCAAGCAGGGCGATCCGCCGGAAGGGCGGCTCTTGCCGAGATCAGTCGGGCTGCCGGGGGCGGGGGCGCGGCCCGGTCAGGGCGGCGGCCCGGTTGATCGCCTGGAGCGCGAACTCCTGGGTGCGGGTGAGCCCGCGCGGCCCGGCGCCGGGCGCGCCCGGCTCGGCGGGCTCGGCGGCCTTCGGCATCCCGGCGAGCTGGACCTTCGCGCTGAGCCCGTAGGACAGGAACAGCAGCACGACGAACGCCGCCAGGTAGAGCAGGTGCTCGATCAGGCCGCCCCACCGGCCCTTGAACACGTCGAGGACGGCGAACATGGCGAAACCCGCCATCCATCCGGCCAGCGGCGGCACGAACAGCACGTCGCGGCGGAGCGCCGCGCCCGCCACCGCGCACACGACGAGCAGCGCCTCGACCGCCTTGACGAAGACCAGGACGCCCCCCGCCGGGCCGGATCCGAAGTAGCCCTCGATCTCGTCCACCCGGTCGCCCCACAGCAGCGCCCCGCTGACCAGGCCCGCGACGCCGTACGCGACGAGGAACACGCCGACCGCGTAGTGGAAGCGGTGCCACGTCCGCACACCCGGTGCCGGCCGTGCGTCCGCGCTCACCGTCATGTTCGCCCCCGTGTTCCGGTTCATGTGCTACGCGCAAGATATCCCGGATAGGGTCCGGTCGACCTCCGAACGCGGGCCGCCCCCGCCCCCAAGCCGCCGGTGTACCGCGCTGACCAGCGGATGTGCTTGCACCCGGGCCGGTGAAGGGGGAGGGTGGGCCATGTACACGTCGGGCCGCGCGGAGTCCGTGAGGAAGCAAGGATGACGCCTGACGATACGGGAACGGCCGCGCCGTCGAAGACGCGGATCGAATATCTGGAAGAGCTCGGCGGTGAGCTGGTCAAACGCGGCCTCCGGGTGCGCCTGACCCTGCCCCGCGGGCAGTCGCCGAGCCTGCACGTGATCAATCCGGCCGCCACCGCCCTCACCGAGAACATCCTGGCGGAGCAGGGCGCGGACGGCTGGTGGTACTGGTGGTCGTGGGCCGAGCGCATCGCCGCCGCCGACGAGGTCACCGCCGCCGCGGACCGCATCTCGGCGGTCCTCGCCCTGCGCTGATCTCGGCGGGGCACCACCGGGCCGCGCACCGCCCGTCCCGCGGGGACGGGCGGGCGGCCGTCCGGTTCCCGATGCCCGGCGTCCGGTTCCCGGTGAATGTTGAGCCGCGGAACATTTCGCCGTCGCGGCCCCGCCCGAGCGTGCCCGCGGCACCTGCGCGGCGCGCCGCCGCCCTGCCCGCGCCATCTCGCCAGTCACCCTAGTTGATCTCGTGTTACGTGATTGTTACCGCCGACAACAAATCAACATGCCGTCAGGTCTGGCGCGACGGACAAGTGCGACATAAGTTGCGGGGCACAACATTCACCCCGGTGGGCGTGTGACCTCGCTCACCGGGCCCGAAAGAACCCCCCTCGGCCGCGCGACGGCGGCCGCCCCCAGAAAGGACCCGGGCAATGCGCAAGGGGATCCTCAGCCTGATGGCCCTCACGACGGCCGCGGCGCTCAGCCTCACCGCGTGCGGGGACGACGGCAACGACTCCGGCGGAGACGCGGCCAAGGGCAAGGTCGGCGTGATCCTGCCCGACACGGCCTCGTCGCCGCGCTGGGAGAACTTCGACCGCCCCTACCTCGAGCAGGCCTTCAAGGCGGCCGGCATCCAGAGCGACATCCAGAACGCCGAGGGCTCGGCCCAGCGCTTCCAGACCATCGCCGACCAGATGCTGACCAGCGGTGTCACGGTCATGCTGATCACCGGCCTGGACTCCAACTCCGCCGCCGCCGTGCAGCGCAAGGCGCAGGCGCAGGGCGTCAAGACCATCGACTACGACCGGCTCACCCTCGGCGGCGTCGCCGACTACTACGTCTCCTTCGACAACGTGAAGGTCGGCGAGGAGATGGGCAAGGGCCTGCAGAAGTGCCTCGGTGACAAGGCCGCCAACCTCGTCTACCTGAACGGCTCGCCGACCGACAACAACGCGACCCTGTTCGCCAAGGGCGCGCACAACATCCTCGACAAGGTCACCAACTACAAGAAGGTCGCCGAGCAGCCCGTCCCGGACTGGGAGGCCGAGAAGGCCGCGACCCTCTTCGAGCAGATGTGGACCGAGCAGCACGGCAAGATCGACGGCGTGGTCGCCGCGAACGACAACCTCGGCAACGCGGTCGTCTCGATCCTGAAGAAGAACAAGCGCGCCGGCGACATCCCGGTCACCGGGCAGGACGCCACCGTCCAGGGCCTGCAGAACATCCTCGACGGCAACCAGTGCATGACGGTCTACAAGCCGACCAAGCAGGAGGCCGACGCGGCCGCCAAGCTCGCCATCTCGCTGATCAAGGGTGAGAAGGGCGAGACCACCGCCACCGAGCACGACCCGGTGGGCAAGCGGGACGTCCCGTCGGTGCTGCTGAACCCGATCGGCATCTTCAAGGACAACGTCAAGCAGGTCGTCGACGACGGCTCCGTCAAGGCGGCCGACCTCTGCAAGGGGGCGTACGCGGCCAAGTGCGAGGCCGCGGGCATCACGGTCAAGTAACGACCCCCCGTCCGACCTCGTGGCGGGCCCCGAACCGCTGAGGGCGTCCCGGGTACCCGGAAGCCCGGGACGCCAGGGGCCCGCCACGGGCGTGCGGCAAGACCTGGAAGGAAATTCGTGGCTGAAAACGGAGACCCCGTCCTCCGCCTGACCGGGCTCAACAAGAGCTTCGGCGCCGTCCACGTCCTGCACGACGTGGACTTCACGCTGCGGCTGGGCGAGGTGATGGCCCTCGTCGGCGACAACGGGGCGGGCAAGTCGACCCTGATCAAGTGCATCGCCGGCATCCACCCGATCGACTCGGGGCAGATCGAGTTCGACGGGCGCCAGGTGACCATCGACGGGCCGCGCGCCGCGGCCGACCTCGGCATCGAGGTCGTCTACCAGGACCTCGCGCTCGCCGACAACCTCGACATCGTGCAGAACATGTTCCTCGGCCGCGAGCGCCGCTCCGGCCTCGTGCTGGACGAGGCGTCGATGGAGGAGTCCGCCCGCGAGATCCTCGCCCGGCTGTCGGTCCGCACCGTCAAGTCCGTCCGCCAGCAGGTGTCGAGCCTGTCCGGCGGGCAGCGGCAGACGGTCGCGATCGCCAAGGCCGCGCTGTGGGAGTCCAAGGTCGTGATCCTGGACGAGCCCACCGCCGCGCTCGGCGTCGCGCAGACCGAGCAGGTCCTCAACCTCGTCCGGCGCCTCGCCGACAGCGGCCACGCCGTCGTGCTGATCTCGCACAACATGAACGACGTCTTCGAGGTGGCCGACCGCATCACCGCGCTGTACCTCGGCCGCGTCGCCGCCGACGTCGCCCGCTCCGAAGTCACCCACGGCCAGGTCGTGGAGCTCATCACCGCCGGCCGATCCGGCGATCTCGGCCTCGCGCCGACGATCGCCGCCGAGAGCATCTGAGGGGGGACCGCGTGTCCACCGACATCCCCAGTTCGAAGGAGGCCGCCGTGAACCTGGCGGACTCGGACTTCGCGACCGACCGGCGCGAACACGACGTGAAGTCGGCGGCGCTGGACTACTGGAACAAGATCAAGGCCGGTGAGCTGGGCGCGCTCCCCGCCATCCTCGGCCTGATCTCCCTGGTGATCCTCTTCACCGCGCTGAAGCCCGACACCTTCCTCAGCAAGGCCAACGTCGCGAACCTGTCCACCCAGGCGCTGCCCATCACCCTGCTCGCCATGGGCGTGGTGTTCGTGCTGCTGGTCGGCGAGATCGACCTGTCGGCCGGCGTGGCGAGCGGGCTCAGCGCGGCCGTCATGGCCAAGCTCCTGGTGGACGGCGGCCAGCCCTGGTACGTCACGATCATCAGCGCGGTGGCGACCGGCATCGTCATCGGCACGGTGATCGGCTGGCTCGTCGCCGTACTGCGCATTCCATCGTTCGTCGTCACACTGGCGTTCTTCCTCGGGTTGCAGGGCATCACGCTGCGGCTGATCGGCGAGGGCGGCACCGTGCCCGTCCGCGACGACGTCATCGTCGCGATCGCCACCAAGAACATGCCGATCTGGCTCGGCTGGACACTCGCCGTCGCCTGCTCCGCCGGCTACGCCGCGACCCAGCTGCTGCGCTGGCGCCGCCAGCGGGTCCGCGGCCTGCACTCCAAGCCGGTGCAGTTCGTGCTCGCGCAGTCCGGCGTCGTCGCCGCGGCGCTGCTGATCAGCACCTACGTGCTCAGCCAGGACCGCGCGCCCAGCCCGCTGATCACGCTGGGCGGCATCCCGTGGGGCGTGCTGCTGGTCGGCGTCCTGCTGATCGCCTGCACGTTCGTGCTGGGCCGCACCGCCTACGGCCGGCACATCTACGCCGTCGGCGGCAACGCCGAGGCCGCGCGCCGGGCCGGCATCAACGTCACCCGCATCCGCATCTCCGTCTTCATGATCGGATCCGGGCTGGCGGCGGTGAGCGGCGTCGTGGCCGCGTCCCGGCTGAACTCGGTCGCCACCGACGCGGGCGGCGGCAACACGCTGCTGTACGCGGTCGGCGCCGCCGTCATCGGCGGGACGAGCCTGTTCGGCGGGCGCGGCAAGGCCCGCGACGCCATCCTCGGCGGGCTCGTCATCGCCATCATCGAGAACGGCCTGGGCCTGCTCGGTACCAAGGCGTACCTGAGCTTCCTCATCACCGGGGTGGTGCTCCTGCTCGCCGCCACCATGGACGCGCTGGCCAGACGCCGGCGCTCGTCCGCCGGACGATGAGGCCGCGGACGCGGTGATCCCGTGAACGCGGCCGGGAACGCCTGGGAGCCGATGGCCCGCGCCATCGGCTCCCCGGCGTGGCGGGACGGCGGTTCCGGCGGTTCCGGCGCCGCGAGCGCTGCTGATACGCTCACGGACCACGACCGCTTGGCGCACGGCGGCGGCGCGGCACGGTGGGAGCCCCTCGGCATGTCAGTGACGCCGGCCTTGGACCTGCGCGGCATCGACAAGAGCTTCGGGTCCGTCAAGGTCCTGCACGACGTCTCGTTCTCCGCCTACCCGGGTGAGATCACCGCGCTCGTCGGCGACAACGGCGCCGGCAAGTCCACGCTGGTGAACTGCATCGGCGGCATCCACTCCTTCGACCGGGGCGAGTACCGGTTCGAGGGCGAGCCGGTGAAGGTCTCCAGCCCGCGCGCCGCGACCCGGCTCGGCATCGAGATCGTCCACCAGGACCTCGCCCTCTGCGAGAACCTCGACGTCGTCGAGAACCTCTTCCTCGGCAGGGAGGAGCGCGCCGGCCTCACCCTGGACGAGGACCAGATGGAGGAGACGGCGCGCACCGCGCTGTCCGCGCTAGCCGTCCGCACCCTGGGCTCGGTCCGGCGGCGGGTCGCCACGCTGTCCGGCGGGCAGCGGCAGATCGTCGCGATCGCCCGCGCCATCCTGCTGGACGCCAAGGTCGTCGTGCTGGACGAGCCGTCCGCCGCGCTCGGCATCGCGCAGAGCCAGCAGGTCCTGGAGTTCGTCCGGCGGCTCGCCGACAAGGGCCTCGCGGTCGTGCTGATCTCGCACAACATGAACGACGTCTTCGCGATCTCCGACCGGATCGCCGCGCTGTACCTCGGCCGGATGGTCGCCCAGGTCAGGACCGCCGACGTCACCCACCGGCAGGTGGTCGAGCTGATCACCTCGGGCACCGGGGGAGAGCTGGGGCTGCGCCGATGATGAAGGCGGGCCCATCACAAGAGGACATCCGGCGCCACAACCTCGGAACGCTGCTGCGCTTCGTGCACCTGCGCGGCCCGGCGTCCCGCGCGACGCTCGCCGAGTCGCTCGGCCTCAACCGCAGCACGATCATGGCGCTGACGTCCGACCTCACCGCCGCCGGCCTGGTCCGCGAGGAGCTGCCGCGCGGGCCCGGGCGGCGCGCCGGGCGGCCGTCCCTGGTCGTCCGGCCGGAGTCGACCCGCGTGTACGTGCTGGCGTTCGAGGTCGGCGTCGACCGGCTCGTCGTCGCGCGCGTCGGCCTCGGCGGCGTCGTGCTGGACCGGCGCGAGGGCGTGCGCGCCCGCGGCTCCGACCCGGCCGAACTGCTCGGCGTGCTCGTCGCCGGCGCCCGGTCGCTGGTCCGCAAGGCCGAACGCGACGCCGTCTGCGTCGGCGCCGCGCTCGGGTTCCCCGGCACCGTCCGCCGCTCCGACGACACCATCATGTTCGGCCCCAACCTCGACGTCGGCGACCTGCGGCTCGGGGACGCGCTGTCGCGCCGCCTCGGCCTCGGCATCCCCGTCTCCGTCTGCAACGACGCCAACCTCGGCGCCCTCGCCGAACACGAGCGCGGCTCGGGGGTGAACTGCGACAACCTCATCTACCTGCACGGCGACGTCGGCATCGGCGGCGGCATCATCGCGCACGGCCGGCTCCTCGGCGGCGACGAGGGCTTCGGCGGCGAGATCGGCCACATGGTCATCAATCCCGGCGGCCGGCCCTGCGCGTGCGGATCGAAGGGCTGCCTGGAGGCGGAGGTGGGGGAGCGGGCCCTGCTGCACCACGCCGGGCACGGCGGGACGCCCGGCCGGGCGGGCCGCGACGCGGTCCGCGACGTCCTCGCGTCCGCCGACGCCGGCGACATCGTGGCCCGGGAGGCGCTGCACCGCGTCGGCACCTGGCTCGGCCTCGGCGTCGCCAACCTCGTCAACGTGTTCAACCCCGGCATGGTCGTCTTCGGCGGCACGCTCCGCGACATCTACCTCGGCGCCGCCGCGCAGATCCGCAGCGTCCTCGCGACCGGCGCGCTCGCCGCGCCCCGGGAGAAGGTCAAGCTGCGCACCGCCGCGCTCGGCGACGACACGACCCTCGTCGGCGCCGCCGAGTTCGCCTTCGCCGAGGTCCTCGCCGACCCCGTCCAGGTCCTGACGAGACTCCGGGCACCCGAGGACAGCCCCGTGTGACCGGGCGGGTCGGCCGCTACGGGCGGTTCGGCTTGGCCTGGGGGTTCAGGTGGACGGTCGTGTAGGGGACGACGAACGCGAAGGCCGCCATGCCCTCCATCAGGACGGTGCCGGTGGCGGCGAGGCGGGACTTCAGCCGGGCGCCCAGCCGGGCGCGCTCGTGCAGGGCGGCCCAGGCCAGCCAGCCGACCGCGACGACGGCCCAGTAGGACACCAGGCGGTAGAGGCCCACGGCCGCCGCGGCGGGGGAGAGGGTCGCGCCGAAGGCGACCAGCGAGGCGGCCATGCTGCCCTCGATCGCGCCGAGCCCGCCGGGCAGCAGCGGCAGCAGGCTGCCCGCCGCCTGGGCGGCGAAGTAGGCGAGGGCGACGCCGTTCGGGGACACGTGGACGCCGACCGCGTTCGCCGCCGACAGCAGCGCGAGGATGTCGAACACCCAGTTCAGCAGCGCGAGCGCGGCGAGCGCCGCCCAGTCGCGGCCGGTCGGGCGCAGCACGTCCCGGACGCCGGCCAGCCGCTCGGCGTACGGGGCGATCCCCGGGTGGGCGAGTGCGAACCGGTGGACGCGGCGCAGCGGCGCCGTGACCAGGGCGCGCGGCCGCGGCCGGCGCAGCGCGGGGACGAGCAGGACCGCGAGGACCAGCGGGACGGCCAGCGCGACCAGCGCGGGACCGCGGGCGTGCGGGTCGGCGAGCAGCGCCAGCAGCCCGACCAGCGAGTAGGCGGTGGTCGTGATGACGCCGCCGGCCAGGATCACCGCGGTGGCGAGCCGCGCCGACGCCCCGCCGCGGCGGAACTGCCGGAATGTGTAGACGACGCTCACCGCGGGCCCCGCCGGCAGCGTCGTGGACAGCGCGTTGCCCGCGTAGGTGATGGCGAACGCGCGGCGCAGCGACATCCGCAGGCCGCCGACGCGCAGCAGCCGGCGCTGCAGCCGGGCGAACGCGCCCATCGACCCCGCCACGGCCAGGACGACCATGCTGAGCCATCCGGGGTCGGCGTGCGACGCGGCCGACCAGATGGCGCCGGGGTCGGGGAGTTCGTCGCGGTAGAGCGGGAGGGCGGCGAGGGCCGCCGCGACCAGCGCGCACTGGACGAGCAGCCCCGCCCTGCGGCGCCACCACGGGCGCCCCGCGTCATCGCCCTGCCCGCCGGAGGGCGGGAACGGAGAGTCGGCCTCGGCCGGGGGACGGGCCGGTGCCGCGACTGTGTCGTGCATGTCCCGGTCACCTCGCAAGCTAGCCCGCCAAGCGCAACCTACGGCCCGCCTATGACATTCCCCTCGGCGCGGAAACGAACCGCAAAGGGGCCCCTGCCCCAGGCGTCACCGGCGGCCGCGGTCCACGGGCGGGTCGTCAGGGTCTGCGGGTCGGGTTCACCGCGTCGGACTCGGCGGGGGCGTCGGAGCGCGGGCGCTCGTCGTCGTCGCCGTCCCTGGCGGCCGCCTCCTCGTACTCGGTGATGGAGAGCCCGTCCCTGCTCTGCGCGGGCTCCTCGATCACCAGGTCCTCGGGCGGGTCGGTCACGTACTCCTCGGTCAGGCCGATCTCCTCGTCCTGGTCGTCGTCGCCCATGTCGTCGATGTCGTCGCGGAAGTCGCGACTCTCACCGGGCCTCCGTGCCCTCATGGTTCCTCCCGGTTCGCATCGTTATCTCCTGATCGAACCGGTATCCCCGCTGATCGGCCCCCTACTCGCGGTCGCGGACGGCGACCAGCCCGCCGAGGACGCCGACGTACGCGGTGCCGTCCGGGCCGATGGTGATGGGCGCCCAGTTGTTGTCGAACCACTTGCCCATGCCGGTGAGGACCTTGTAGACCGTCCGGCCCGTGTGGACGTCCACGGCGGTCAGGTACCAGGCGTCGAGGAGATCCTTGCGGGGCTCCTTCGTGTAGAGGTACAGCAGCCCCGAGGGGACGGAGATCTTCGCCACGGTCGACGGCGAACGCTCCTTGCTCGTCCAGACGGTCTCGCATCCCGACCCGCCGGGCTTCACGTCCACGCGGCTCACCCCGCCCGCGGACGACCCTCCCGGAGGAAGCTCGAAGAAGTTGCGGTAGCCGTAGTTGTTCTCGACGAACAGGCTGTCGCCGTAGCCGATGAGCGAGTTGTCCGTGGCGCTGGCCCCGCTGTCGAACACCGGGATCTGGCAGATCAGCTCACCGTCGTCCCTGCGCCGGACTATCACGTGCATGCGGTCGTCGGCGTTGTCGGTGATGGCCACGTAGCCGTCGCCGAAGAACGTGGGCGTCGTCCCCGACCCCTGGTCGATCTGGCCGGGCTTGCGTCCCGTACCTCTGTCATAGGGCTGCCGCCATACGACCTGCGGCGTGCCGCTCGCGTCGGCCCGCATCTGGTACAGCGCGTGGTCGGAGACGATCGAGATGCCGTCCTCGGCCGCGGCGAAGGAGTTCTGGATGCTCTCACCGGTGAGCCGCGTCACGCGGACGGTGCCGGACTCCGGGTCCACCGTGCCGATGCGCCCGTTCCGCGTGATCCACCAGATCAGGCCGCCCCAGTCCGGCCCGACCGCCGTGATGGGGTCGCACTCGCCCTTGGGCCACGGGTTCGTCCATGTGGCGCAGTCGTGGGGGAGGTACCCGCTCAGGTCCCAGTCGTCGGTGACCGTGAAGCGCCAGGCGCCGTCCGGGCCCTTGCCGTGCGCGAAGCGGCGCAGGTGGAACGCCGAGTCCGCCAGCACGGCGCGGTCCTGCGGGTCCAGGTAGTAGTAGGCCCCGCCCGAGGTGTCGGTGAGCACCTTGTCGAGGCTCAGTGAGAACACCGCCTGGACGGTCGACGGCCTCGGCGGCAGCTCGAACGTCGCGAGGTCCTTCAGCGTCTTCGGGTCGATCAGCCGCAGCATGAAGTTCTGCCCGCGCGTGCACTGCGCGACGATCAGGCCGGTCCGGCGGGCGAACGTCACCGTCGAGCACAGGCCCGGCAGGCCGCCGCCCTTCGCCTCGTTGAGCACTTCCGGGTCGCGGCCGAGCGGCCCGGGGAACGGGTAGGCGTCGGAGGCGTAGCTGTCGGCGTGCATGGACGACGTCCCCACCGGCCCCTGGTGCGGGTTGGCCGGAACAGGCCGCCCGGCCAGCGGCTCCGGTGCCGCAGGGCCCCCGATATAGGCGGGGACGAAGCCCCTGCCCGGCCCGTCGGGGATCGGGTCCGCCGCGGCCGCGCCGGCGAGCGGGACCGCGAGAGCGGCGGTGAGCAGGGCGGTGAGCAGGGGTCTGCGGCGCATCAAGGCTCCTCGACGGGACGTGACGTGGCCCGGTCGCGCCCTCCGGGAGGATCCACAGCGTAAAGGGTGATCGTCCGGATCGGCCCTTTGGTTACCATCCGGTCATGGGCGTACAAGCTGTGATCTTCGACTGGGGCGGCACGCTGACCCCCTGGCACGATCTCGAACTGGCCGACATGTGGCGCGCGATCTGCTCCGCCCACCTGCCGCCCGACGCCGTCGGGACGGCCGTCGCCGCGCTCTGCGAGGCCGAGGACGAGCTGTGGCGCCGCGGCACTGAGGAGCACCGCAGCGCGACGCTCGCCGAGGCGTTCGAGATGGCGGGCGTGCGGCCCACCGAGGAACTGCTCAGGACGCACTTCGAGACGTGGACCCCGCACACCCACACCGACCCCGCCGTCCCCGGGCTGCTCGCCGCCCTGCGCGAGCGCGGCATCAAGATCGGCGTCCTGTCCAACACCATCTGGAGCCGCGAATGGCACGAGCGGGTCTTCGCGCGCGACGACGTCCTCGACCTGTTCGACGGCGCCGTCTACTCCAGCGAGATCCCCTGGACGAAGCCGCACGCCGAGGCGTTCCGCGCCGCCATGGACGCCGTCGGCGCCACCGACCCGGCCTCCTGCGTCTTCGTCGGCGACCGCCCGTACGACGACATCCACGGCGCCAAGTCGGCCGGGCTGCGCGCCGTCCAGATCTGGCACCAGACCACGCACGCCTTCGAGCGGCCCGGCCTCACGCCCCCGGACGCCCTCATCCACGACCTGGCCGAACTGCTCCCGCACGTGGAGCAGTGGCACTCAGCCTGACGGCCGGCGGGCCACGATGACGTCGCGGGAGATGGCCTGGTCCACGCGGTGCCGGAAGCCCCGGTAGGCGTCGGAGTCCTGCACGTCGAGGCCGCTCGCCGCGAGGATCTCGGCGAGCTGCTCGCGGCGGCCGACGAAGGTGTTCCAGGAGATCCCGACGGCGCCGCCCGGCCGCAGCAGCCGCACCCACTCGGGGACGGCGGCGGCCAGCAGCTCCACGGGGCTGCGCGACAGCTGCGTCCCCCCGCGGCCGGGCCGGCCGCCCTTGGCGGGCGTGCGGGGGCCGCTCCCCGCACGGCCGTGCCGGCTGCCGTGCTGGACCCCGTACGGCGCGTCCGTCACGATCAGGTCGAAGGAGGCGGGGCGGAAGAACTTCCCGGCCCCGGCGGAGTCGGCGTTCACGACCGTGATCTCCATCGTCTCGCCGCTCTTGTACCGCTCCTTGGACGCCCCCAGCGTCACGTCCAGCCGGCGCCCGAGGAGCGCCTTCTCCCGCCGGACGTTCGCGATCTCGGCCTGGTGCTTGACCCGGTTGTTCTTCAGCCAGGTCTTGATGAACGCCGCGTAGGCGTCGAAGTCCTTGCCGTCGATGTCGATCCCGGCGGCGTCGAGGCCGTACATCATGGCCTGGTTGAGGGTCGTGCCCCGTCCGCACATGGGGTCGAGGACGCGGGGACGGCCGGTGACGAGGTCCATGGGCGAGTCCGTGGCCATCGCCGTGACGTTCAGCAGCAGCTTGGTGAAGTACTCGTTCGTCTTACCGGCGTACTTCTGGATGGTGAGCAGGTCGCTGCCGAACACGTCCAGGCGGTCGAGCATGACCGGGCGGAGCAGCTCGCCCTCGAACCGGAACAGCGCGTACAGCGACGACAGGTTCGACAGGAGGCGGACGTCCTGCTCCGTCAGTTCGTCGCCGGAGAACGCCACGTACGGGACGCCGCCGATCTCGGTCTCCCGGACGTCCCCGACACGTCCGCCGAGGGCCCGCTCGCTGAACACCGTCAGCTCGGCCTTCACCAGGTCGGCGGCGGACTGGGCGTAAACGCGGTTGTGCGAGGGGGAGACGAGAAGGCCGTACGCGGTCATTCGCAGAACCTTAAGGGATGCCGAGAGCGGAGACCGCCGGGACGGGTTCCCGGCGGCCCCCGCACGGCCCTTGGGCGGGCCGTTCCTCCCCGGTCAGGCCGTCCGCGCCGAACCCTTGGAGCGCCGAGGGCGTTCGACGTGTTTAGGACGTTCGACATGTTCAGGACGTCCGGAGCGTTCGGGGTGTTCTGGACGGTCGGCGCGTTCGGGACGGACCGCGTCGTCGCCGGGTGCGTCCGGGGCGGCGGGAGGCTCCGGCGCGTCCCCGGCGGTGAGCTCCGCGCGGGCCGGACCCGCCACGTCCGGCGGATCGGCGGCCGGGAGGTCGGGAAGGTGCCGCGCCGCGGCCGTCAGCAGCTCCCGCACGCGGCTCTGCAGGCTCGCGAGGTCGGCGCGCGCGACGTCCGCCCGCGCCTGCGCCGTGCGCGCCTGGCGCCGCGCCGCGTCGCGCTCGGCCGCGAGCCGGTTCAGCTGTTCGCGATAGGCGTCCCGCAGCTCGTCGACGGCGCTGCGCCCGCCCTCCCGCGGAGTCGTGCTCACGTCTGGGCTCCTCCCCCGAGTAGTCCCTCTACCGGGACCAACGCGATCGATCCCGCGCATCGTTCCCGCCGTGCGGAAGATCACTCACCCGGTTCGGGACGCGGCGACAGGGCCGCGGACGGCAGCCCGGGGAACGCCTCGGGCGGCGCAGCCCCGCCCGCCTTCGCCCGCCACCGCGCCGACCGCGCCATCGCCCGCTGCGCGCTGTCGGCGGCGAACGCCCGCAGGTCGGGGGAGGACAGGCCGGCGACGCCGACGTACGCGCCGGCGACGTCGTCCTCCAGCGCCGCCGCGAGCCGGGCGGCGCCGCGGGCGTCGGCGGGCCGCACGGGCAGCCGGTACGCGGCCGCCGCCGGCACGGGCCGCACCGACAGGATCGACACCAGCTCGTCGCGCTGGGCCCGGTGGCCGTCCCACATCTCCTTCGCGGTCGCCCGCAGCGTCCCGCGCAGCCGCGCCCCGAGCACCCCGTACCCGTACACGGCGGCGTGCTCGGCGGCCAGCGCCGTCTGCAGCGCCCGCGCGTCGGACGTGGACCGGACGGCCGGCGGCTCGCCCCGGACCGTCCCGGCGTGCCCCGCCTCGCACGCGCCGATGCTCGCGAGCAGCTGGGCCAGCGCGGGCCCGGCCTTCGCGGCGTCGGCCGTCCGCGCCCGCGCCGCGCCGTCCTCCAGCTCGCGCAGCCAGCCGAGCGGCGAACCGCCCGGGACCGCCGGGGCGGGGCTCGGGCCCGGCAGCGCGCCGCCCTCGTCCGCGCGGTCGCCGGAACCGGGCACGTAGTGCCGCTCCAGCACCGCCAGATGCTCCCGGTGGTGCGCGAGGACGGGGTCGAGCCGGCCGGCCGGCAGCGCACCGGAGGACCGCGCCGCCCCGTACGCCGCGATCAGCCGCCGCTCGGACGCGATCGCGCCGACGAGCGTGGCCACGTCCCGGCGCGGGGCCGCCTGCGCGGCGCATCCCGAGAGCCACGGCAGGACCAGCGCGGCCCCGCCGCCGAGCAGCAGCGCGCGGCGCGGCATCGCCTCTGGCAAGGCAGACTCCTCACCCGGTGGTGTGGTGGCGGCGGCCCGCCGCGGCCGCGCTCCCCGGTCGCGTCCATCGGGCCAGCTCAAGCATTCCATATCCGCCGCGCCGGTGAGCCGTCCGAAAGACCGCCGCGGTCTCCGGCTGTCGATAGTCTTGAGGTGCCGGCGGACGTACGGTGACATCCGCGGATCGCGGGCGTGACAACAGAGGGAAAACGAGGAGGGTCCATGAGCGTCGAGTCCCGCGGTGGCCGCGCTCAGGGCGGGCGCGACGCCGCGATCGCCGAGCTGACCCGGCTGCTGGCGCCCGCCGTCGGTGCGGCGGGCCTCGACCTGGAGGAGGTCGACGTGCGCCCGGCCGGCCGCCGCCGGCTTGTGAAGATCGTCGTGGACGGGGACGGCGGGGTCGACCTGGACGCCGTCGCCCGGGTGAGCGACGCCGCCTCGCGGCTGCTCGACGAGTCCGACGCCATGGGGACCTCGCCCTACGTGCTGGAGGTGACCTCGCCCGGCGTCGACCGACCCCTCACCGAGCCGCGGCACTGGCGCCGCGCCGTCGGCCGGCTGGTCGTCGCCCCGCTGGCCGAGGGAGGCCAGATCGAGGGCCGGGTGGTCGCGGCCGACGACGAGGCCGTCGAGATCGACGTCGTCCAGAAGGGCCGGGGCAAGGGAGCCGGGCCGAAGGGCGGCGGGCCGAAGGGCGCCGGGGCCGGGACGGTGCGGCGCCGCTTCGGGCTGGGCGAGCTGGGGCGCGGCCGGGTGCAGGTGGAGTTCAAACCCCTGAACCGTGCGGCCGAGGAAAAGCGTTCTCCGGCTGAGCCGGACTAGAGGGGGGAACCTCGTGGACATCGACATGACCGCCCTGCGGGGCCTGGAGAGCGAGAAGGACATCTCGCTCGACGTGGCCGTCAAGGCCATCGAAGACGCCCTGCTGATCGCCTACCACCGGACGGAGGGCGCGGCGCCGAAGGCGCGCGTCGAACTGGACCGGCAGACCGGGCACGTGACCGTGTGGGCGACCGAGACCGACGAGGAGGGGGGCGACCTCCGCGAGTACGACGACACGCCGACCGGGTTCGGGCGCATCGCGGCGACCACGGCCAAGCAGGTGATCCTGCAGCGGCTGCGCGACGCCGAGGACGAGTTGACGTTCGGCGAGTACGCCGGCCGCGAGGGCGACATCGTCAGCGGCATCATCCAGCAGGGCAAGGACCCGCGGAACGTGCTGGTCGACCTCGGCCGGATCGAGGCCGTGCTGCCCCCGCAGGAGCAGGTGCCGGGTGAGCGCTACGAGCACGGCGAGCGGCTGCGCGCCTACGTCGTCCAGGTCCGCAAGGGCCACCGCGGGCCGTCGGTGCAGCTGTCGCGGACGCACCCGAACCTCGTCCGCAAGCTGTTCGCGCTGGAGGTCCCGGAGATCGCCGACGGCACCGTGGAGATCTCCGCGATCGCCCGCGAGGCCGGCCACCGCACGAAGATCGCGGTGCGCTCGCGCAAGCAGGGCGTGAACGCCAAGGGCGCCTGCATCGGCCCGCTCGGCGGCCGGGTCCGCAACGTGATGGCCGAACTGCACGGCGAGAAGATCGACATCGTCGACTGGTCGGACGATCCGGCGGAGCTCGTCGGGAATGCCCTGTCGCCGGCGCGGGTTTCCCATGTGCAGGTGGTGGACGCCGACGCCCGGGTCGCCCGGGTGGTGGTGCCCGACTACCAGCTGTCCCTCGCCATCGGCAAGGAGGGGCAGAACGCGCGGCTGGCGGCCCGGCTGACCGGCTGGCGGATCGACATCAGGTCCGACACCGAGCCCGAGCCGACGCCCGAGCCGGCACCTGAGCCGGCACCGGGGCGGGCGGCCGAATCCGGCGAAACGGGATCTTCTACGTCAGGAGAGCATGCGACAGGCCCCGCCGACGCCTCGGCGCGGTAGACTCATGAAACGTGGCCGGGCGGCCCCTGTACGCACGTGTGCGGGCTGCCGGGTCCGCACGGTCAAATCCGACCTGCTGCGCCTGGTGGTGGTCGAGGGCGTCATCGTCCCCGACACCCGCGGGCGGCTGCCGGGACGGGGCGCGCATCTGCATCCCGATCCGGCGTGTCTCGAGCTCGCAGAGCGACGTCGGGCGTTCCCGAGGGCGTTCCGCCTTCCGGGGCCGCTCGACACCGGTGCGCTGCGGGCGCGAGTTGCGGCGCCCGCCGCGCAGCAGCAGGATGGCCGAATGGTAAGCGACGTCTAGTCGGAAGCAGGTCGAGATTGCTATGAGCGCTCGATGAGCACGCCGCGATGAGTACGGCAAGTTAGCGACGGTCCGGAGGCCGCACCCCCGGACCGAGTAGGGAGTGCAGTGGCCAAGGTCCGGGTATATGAACTCGCCAAGGAGTTCGGTGTAGAGAGCAAGGTCGTCATGGCCAAGCTCAAGGAGATGGGCGAGTTCGTACGGTCGGCGTCCTCCACGATCGAGGCGCCGGTCGAACGCAGGCTGAAGGAAGCCTTCTCCAATTCTTCTTCGTCCTCCAAGCAGGGGGACAATCGGGGCGCGTCGAAGCGACCTTCGGGTCCGCGTCCCGCCGCGCCGCGTCCGGGTCCGCCCGGTGGCGGCGCCTCCGACGGGCAGGGTGCGCGCCAGCAGGCCCACCGGCCCGCCGCGCCGCGTCCGCCCGCGCCCAAGCAGGCCCCCGGCGCCCCCGCGGGCCCCGGCGGCCAGGGCGGCCAGGGCGGCGGCATGCCCAAGCCGGGCCCGCGCCCGCCCGTCCCGCCGGCGCCGAGCGCGCCGGTCGACGCGCCCGCGGCGCAGGGGCCGAGCGCCCCGCCCGCGGCCGCTCCGGCGGCACCCCCGGCGGCCGGGAACGGCGCCGGAACCCGCGCGCCCGGCGGCCCGCGGCCGGGTCCCCAGGGGCCCAAGCCGGGCCCGCGCCCCGGCCCGCGCCAGGGCGGCGGCGGTGGTGGCGGAGGCGGCGGCCGGCCGCGTCCGGGCAACAACCCGTTCAGCTCGACCAACACCGGCATGGGCCGGGCGCCCAAGCCGGGCCCGCGGCCCGGCCCGCGGCCGGGCGCCGACCGCCCCGGCGGCGACCGTCCCGGCGGCGACCGCGCAGGCGGCCCGCGTCCCGGCGGCCGTCCCGGCGGTGCGCCCGGTGCCGGCGGCCCGCGCCCGAACCCGGGCGGCATGCCGCCCCGGCCGGGCGGCCCCCGGCCGAGCCCGATGAACATGCCGTCCTCGCGGCCCGCAGGCGCCCCCGGGCGCGGCGGCCCCGGTGGCGGCGGTGGCGGCCGCGGTCCGGGCGGCGGCGGCCGTCCCGGCGGCGGCGGTGGCGGCGGTCGTCCCGGTGGCGGCGGCCGTCCCGGCGGCGGCTTCGGCGGTCCCCGCGCAGGCGGCGGCGGTCGTCCCGGCGGCGGCTTCGGTCCCCGTCCGGGCGGCGGCGGCCGCGGTCGCGGCGGCACGCAGGGCGCCTTCGGCCGTCCCGGCGGCCGTCCCGCGCGCGGACGCAAGTCGAAGCGGGCGCGTCGTCAAGAGTTCGAGAACATGCAGGCGCCCGCCGCCGGCGGTGTCTCGGCTCCGCGCGGCCACGGCAAGACCATCCGGCTGCCGCAGGGCGCGACCCTGACCGACTTCGCCGAGAAGATCGGCGCCAACCCGGCGTCGCTCGTCGCGATCATGATGCATCTCGGCAAGATGGTCACCGCGACCCAGTCGGTCGACCCCGACGACCTCATGGCGCTCGGGATCGAGCTGGACTTCGACGTCCAGGTCGTCAGCCCCGAGGACGAGGACCGCGCGCTGCTCGAGTCGTTCGACATCGAGTACGGCGAGGACGAGGGCGGCGAGGAGAACCTCCAGGCCCGTCCGCCGGTCGTCACCGTCATGGGCCACGTCGACCACGGCAAGACCAAGCTGCTGGACGCCGTCCGGCACGCCAACGTGCAGGCGGGCGAGGCCGGCGGCATCACCCAGCACATCGGCGCCTACCAGGTCGAGACCGAGGTCGACGGCGAGGACCGCAAGATCACCTTCATCGACACCCCGGGCCACGAGGCGTTCACCGCCATGCGCGCCCGCGGTGCCGACACCACCGACCTGGTGGTGCTGGTGGTCGCCGCGGACGACGGCGTCAAGCCGCAGACCACCGAGGCGATCGACCACGCCACCGCGGCGGGGGTCCCGATCGTCGTCGCGGTCAACAAGATCGACGTCGAGGGCGCGGACCCGAACAAGGTGCGCGCGCAGCTGACCGAGTACGGCCTGGTCGCCGAGGAGTTCGGCGGCGACACGCAGTTCGTGGACGTGTCCGCCAAGCAGGGCACCAACATCGACGGGCTGCTGGAGGCGATCATCCTGACCGCCGACGCCGAGCTCGACCTGAAGGCCAACCCCGACATGCCCGCCCAGGGCTCGGCCATCGAGGCCCACCTGGACAAGGGCCGGGGCGCCGTGGCGACCGTGCTGGTGCAGCGCGGCACGCTGCGGATCGGCGACTCGATCGTCTGCGGCGTGGCCAACGGCCGCGTCCGGGCGATGCTCGACGAGAACGGCAACAACGTCGACGAGGCGGGCCCGTCCCGTCCGGTGATGGTGCTCGGCCTCGCGGCCGTGCCCGGCGCGGGCGACAACTTCCTGGTCGTCGACGACGACCGGATCGCCCGGCAGATCGCCGACAAGCGGGTCGCGCGCAAGCGCAACGCCGAACTCCTGAAGAGTCGCAAGAGCAGCTCCCTCGAGGAACTGTTCAAGGACTTCCAGGAGGGCAAGCGGCAGGAACTGCTGCTCATCCTCAAGGGCGACGTGTCCGGCTCGGTCGAGGCCCTGGAGGACTCGCTCCTCAAGATCGACGTGGGCGACGAGGTCAGCCTGCGGATCATCCGGCGCGGTGTCGGCGCGATCACGCAGGACGACGTCAACCTGTCGCTGGCGTCCGAAGAGGGCGCGGTCATCATCGGCTTCAACGTGCGGCCGGAGCGCAACGCGCAGGAGCTGGCCGACCGCGAGGGCGTCGACATCCGGTACTACTCGATCATCTACCAGGCGATCGAGGAGATCGAGGCGGCCCTCAAGGGCATGCTCAAGCCGGAGTTCGAGGAGGTCCAGCTCGGTACCGCGGAGGTCCGCGAGATCTTCAAGGTGCCGCGGATCGGCAACGTGGCCGGCTCGATGGTCACCTCGGGGATCATCCAGCGCAACGCCAAGGCGCGCCTCGTCCGCGACGGCGTCGTGGTCGCCGACAACCTCACGGTGTCGTCGCTGCGCCGCTTCAAGGACGACGCGACCGAGGTCCGCGAGGGCTTCGAGTGCGGTATCGGCGTGGGGTACAACGACATCAAGCTCGGCGATGTCGTCGAGTGCTTCGAGATGCGGGAGAAGCCCCGCGTCTGAGGCAGGCGGCACGCCCGCGCGGACCCGGCCTCCGGGCCCGGTCCGCGCGGGCGGCGGCCCGTCGCCGATGTGATCGTTGATCGGATGACACGACGCCAGGCTGATCTTCTAGCCTGGCGTCCGTCATGTCCGGCCCGCCCCGCCGTGCGCGGGTGCGGCCGGGAACACGGCGGGTGATCCCCGTCGTTCCATCTTCAGAAGATCCCGAGGTGATCGACCAGGTGTACGTGGGTGCGCTGACACTCGACCTGCTGCTGGGGGACGTCCGCTCGCTGAAGCAGAAGCGGTCCGTCGTCCGGCCCATCATCGCCGAGGTGCACAAGCACTTCCCGGCGGTGGCCGTCGCCGAGACCGGCGGCAACGACCTGCACCGCCGGGCGGAGCTCGGCGTGGCGGTGGTCTCCGGGACCGCCGCGAACTGCACCCAGGTGCTCGACCAGTGCGAACGCCTGGTGGCGGGGCGGCCGGAGGTCGAACTCCTGTCCGCCCGCCAGCGGATATTCAGCGACGACGAATAACGGGTCGGCAGACCAGAGAAAGGGAGTGCGATCATGGTGGACGCAGCCCGGGCGCGCAAGCTCGCCGACCGCATCCAGCAGATCGTGGCCGAGATGCTGGAGCGGCGGATCAAGGATCCGCGGCTCGGCTTCGTGACCGTGACCGACACCCGCATCACCAACGACCTGCGCGACGCGACCGTGTACTACACGGTGTACGGGTCGGACGGCGAGCGCGCCGAGACGGCCGCTGCGCTGGAGAGCGCCAAGGGCGTGATCCGGACGGAGGTGGGCAGGAAGACGGGGGTCCGGCACACGCCCAGCCTCACCTTCGTCATGGACTCCCTGATGGAGAACGCGGCGCACATCGACGACCTGCTGGCCAAGGCCCGCGCCAGGGACGCCGAGGTCGCGAAGGCCGCGCAGGGCGCCTCCCCGGCCGGTGACGCCAACCCCTACCGCGAGCCCGCCACCGACGACGCCGACCTCGACGACGCGGACCTCGACGAAGCTGACTCGGCAGGCGCGGACTCGGCAGGCGCGGACTCGGCTGGTGTGGACCCGGCTGGCGCGGATTCGGTCGGCCCGGACTCGGCTGGCGCGGACTCGGTCGGCCCGGACTCGGCAGGCGCGGACTCGGCAGGCGCGGGACTGGACGGCTCGAACCTGGACGGCGCGGGGGGCGGTGAGGACGGCCGTTCCGGACGCCCGTCGTCGTGAGCGGGCCGCAGGGCCGCGCGGAGACGCCGGGCGCCGGCCGGCCGGAGCAGTTCCACCTGCACGACGGGCACACCGTGAGCGACCATGACGTCGTCCCGCGCGGCGGCGCCGGGGCCCGCGGCGGGGCCGCGCTGCCGCCCGGGCCGTCGGCCGCGGCGTCCGGCGCGGCGCCCCCCGGCCTGGAGTGGGACCGCGCGGTCGAGCTGATCCGCGGGGCGCAGGAGATCTGCCTGGCCTGCCACGTCGCCCCGGACGGCGACGCGCTCGGCTCCATGCTGGCGCTCGCGCAGGCGCTGCGCGCGCTGGGCAAGCGGTGCGCGGCGTCCTTCGCGGATCCGTTCGTCGTCCCGGCGATCCTGCGGTTCCTGCCGGGCCAGGAGCTGCTGGTGGAGCCCGCGCGGATGCCGGCCGCCCCGGAGCTGATGATCTCGCTGGACGCGGCGGGCCGGGCGCGGCTCGGCGGACTCGCCGGGCACGCCGACCGGGCCGGCGCGCTGATCGTGGTCGACCACCACGCGTCCAACACCGGGTTCGGCGGCGTGCGGCTCGTCGACCCGGACGCCGCCGCGACCGCGGTGCTGGTCGAGGAGCTGATCCGCAGGCTCGGCGTCCCGCTGGACCGCGACATCGCGCAGGGCCTGTACGCGGGGCTCGCCAGCGACACCGGCTCGTTCAAGTACCCGTGCACCACCCCCGAGGTCCACGACCTGGCGGGACGGCTGCTGACGGCGGGCGTCCGGCCGGACGCGGTGAGCCGCGAGCTGTGGGACCGCGCCCCCTTCGGGTACCTGCAGGTCCTCGCGGGCGCGCTGGCGCGGGCCCGGCTGGAGCGCGACGCCGCCGGCGGCCTCGGCCTGGTGTGGACGGCGGTCGCCCGCTCCGACCGGGCCGCCCGCGACGTCCACTACGACCAGCTCGAAGGGGTCATCGACCAGCTCAGGCGGACCGACGAGGCCGAGGTCGCGGTCGTGTGCAAGGAGAACGACCGGGGCGAGTGGTACGTCTCCACCCGCTCCAAGGGCGCGGTCGACGTGGGCCGCGCCTGCGTCGACCTCGGCGGGGGCGGGCACCGCACCGCCGCCGCGTTCACCATGGGCGGGGAGCCCGCCGCCATCATCGACCGGCTGCGCGCGGCGCTGCGCGTGCCCGGCGACACCGACGACGACTGACCTTTCGGAGCGCGCGTGGACAACTCGGGACTCGTCATCGTGGACAAGCCCGCCGACTGGACGTCGCACGACGTGGTCGGGAAGATGCGGCGGCTGGCGAAGACCCGGCGGGTCGGGCACGCGGGCACGCTCGACCCGATGGCGACGGGCGTGCTCGTCCTCGGTGTCGGCAAGGCGACCCGCCTCCTCGGGCATCTCGCGCTGACGGAGAAGGGGTACGACGCCACGATCCGCCTGGGCCAGTCGACCAACACCGACGACGCGGAGGGCGAGATCACCGCGTCCGCGTCCGCCGCGCACGTCGCCGACGAGGCGCTGCACGCGGGCATCGCGGCGCTGACCGGGCCGATCCAGCAGGTCCCGCCGCAGGTCAGTGCGATCAAGGTGAACGGCGAGCGGGCCTACAAGATGGCCCGCAAGGGCGAGGAGGTCGCCCTGGCCGCCCGTCCGGTGACCGTGCACGAGTTCACGGTCGCCGCCGTCCGCCGCGACGGCGACCTGATCGACGTGGACGCGTCCGTCTCGTGCTCGTCCGGCACCTACATCCGGGCGCTGGCACGCGACCTCGGCGCGTCCCTCGGCTGCGGCGGCCACCTCACCGCGCTGCGCCGCACCCGCGTCGGGCCCTACGACCTGCCGATGGCGCGCACGCTCGACCGGCTCGCGGAGAAGCTGGAGATCCTCCCGATGGACGAGGCGGTCGCCGCGGTGTTCCCGCGCCGCGACGTCTCGGCCGAGGACGCGCGCAAGGTCGCGCACGGCGGGCGCCTCCCGGCGGCCGGCCTCGGGCCGGGCCCGGTCGGGGTCTTCGCCCCCGACGGCACGCTGCTCGCCCTCGTCGAGGAGCAGGGCCCGGTGGCCAAGCCCCTGGCCGTCTTCGTCCCCTGACCTCCGGCGTCTCCTGACCCCGGCTCGAATCGGGCGGCGCGCCCGTGGCGAGCATCACCGGGGGAAAGTGCTGCACCGAAACCTACGGGCGCGTAACCTACGAGAGCGTAAGTTACTGAGGCAGGAGGTGTCCGTGACCACTGTGAAGGACCACCCCCCGGTGGCGTCCCCGACCCGTCCGCGGCTGCGCGGCTGGCTGCACCTCGGCGCGTTCCCCGCGGTGCTGGTCGCCGGGCTGGTGCTCGTCGCGCTGGGCCCGAGCGTGGAGGCGCGGCTCGCGTCGGCGCTGTACGTGGCGACATCGGGGATGCTGTTCGGGATCTCGGGGACCTACCACCGGCAGCGCTCGCACCGGCTGATCGAGGTGCTGCGCCGGTTCGACCACGCCAACATCTACCTGATCATCGCCGGGACCTACACCCCCTTCGCGGTCCTGGCGCTGGACGGCGGCATGCGCGTCGCCGTCCTCGGCACCGTCTGGACGGGCGCCATCGCCGGCGTCGTGTTCCGCACCGCGTGGATCGGCGCCCCCCGCGCCCTCTACGTGACCCTCTACATCGTCCTCGGCTGGGTCGCGGTGTTCTTCCTGCCCCAGTTCCTGGACGGCGCGGGCCTCGCCGCCTGCCTCCTGGTCGCGGCCGGCGGCATCTGCTACAGCGTCGGCGGCGTCGTCTACGGCCTGCGCCGCCCCGACCCGTCGCCGAACTGGTTCGGCTTCCACGAGGTCTTCCACGCCTGCACGCTCGCCGCCTACATCCTGCAGTACATAGCGGTCTCCCTCGTCGTCTACCAGTCGGCCTGACGGGTACCCCTGGGTGCGACCGCGGGCGTCCGCTCATGGCACTCTTAAGGTCGGCAGGAGAAGGCCGGACAGGCACGTCCTACGCAGGGAGAGAATGGTGCGGCGTTGGAATGGCCTCGACGAGGTTCCCGCGGACTGGGGCCGTTCAGTGATCACCATCGGGGTGTTCGACGGCGTGCACCGCGGCCATCAGCGGATCGTCGGCGCCGCGGTGCAGGAGGCCCGCCGCCGCGGCCTGCGCTCGGTGGTCATCACGTTCGACCCGCACCCCGACGAGGTCGTCCGGCCGGGCACCCATCCGCCGCTGCTCGCCACGACCAGGTACCGCGTCGAACTGCTGGAGGGCCTCGGCACGGACGCGGTCGTCGTCGTCCCGTTCACCCTGGAGCTGTCCAGGACGCCGCCGGACGAGTTCGTCCGGCAGGTCCTGGTCGACCGGCTGCACGCGGCGCACGTCATCGTCGGTGAGGACTTCCGGTTCGGGCACAAGGCCAAGGGCGACGTCGCGCTCCTGCGCGAGCTCGGCGAGAAGTACGACTTCACCGCGGAGGGGATGCCGCTGGTGGCCAACGGCGACACGATCTCCTCCACCTACATCCGGGAGCGGCTGGACGCGGGCGAGGTCGAGGCCGCGGCGCGCTCGCTGGGCCGGCCGCACCGCGTCGAGGGCGTGGTCGTGCGCGGCCACCGGCGGGGGCGGGCGCTGGGCTTCCCCACGGCCAACCTGGAGATGCCGCCGAACACCGCGATCCCGGCCGACGGCGTCTACGGCGGCTGGCTCGTCTGCGACTCCGACCGGTACCCGGGCTTCCGCTGGCCCGCCGCGATCTCCATCGGGACGAACCCGACGTTCGAGGGCGCGGGGGAGCGGACCGTCGAGGCGTACGCGCTGGACCGCGACGACCTCGACCTGTACGGGGAGCACATGGGCGTCGACTTCACCGCCCGCATCCGCGACACGCTGAAGTTCGACTCGATCGACGCGCTGATCGAGGAGATGCACCGGGACGTGGCGCGGGCCCGCGAGATCACCTCCGGCTGAACCCCCGCGAACCCGCCCTGACCTGTGCGTACGCTCCGATAGCAGGGGTTCTCGCATCGTGACCGGGTGGGTTTCCGGCATGGTACGGTGAATAGTCGCCGGGAAGGGCCCCGGCGCGGCTGGCTGCACCCTCATGCGGCCCGCCACCCTCTTGAAACGCACCATGCGGACCCGCACGCCCTCCGGGCCCGGATCTGCGGGTGACGATCACATCGAAGGAGCCACGTGTCGCTCGACACCGCCACGAAGAACCAGATCATCGCCGAGTACGCGACCACTGAGGGTGACACCGGATCGCCGGAAGTCCAGGTCGCGCTGCTCACGCGCCGCATCAACGATCTGACCGAGCACCTCAAGGAGCACAAGCACGACCACCACAGCCGCCGCGGCCTCCTGCTGCTGGTCGGCCGTCGTCGCCGCCTCCTGAAGTACCTGAGCAACAAGGACATCAACCGCTACCGGCAGCTGATCGAACGACTCGGCCTGCGCCGCTAGCACGGTGAGGGAGTGGCCCGCCGGGCCGCTCCCTTCCTTTTATGGCCGGGGCGGGCGCGCGCGACGCCGCCCGCCCCGGCCGCACAACTGCAGACCAGCCTCGCGGACACCGCCGGTGCGGGCCGGTCCTCGGTAGTGGCTTCCGGATCCGTTCCGCCGCATCGGCGGCGATCTCGATCCGGGTGCTTCGATCGAAGACCGGCAGCGTGACGAGCCGACGGGAAACGGCCGCGAGGTCCGACATGGAACCCTGAGGAGGTTTCCCGTGACAGAAGCCGTGCGCATCGACGGTGCGCAGAGCACCGAAGCCGTGATCGACAACGGCACGTTCGGCACCCGCACCATCCGCTTCGAGACGGGCCGGCTGGCCCGGCAGGCGGCCGGCTCGGCCGTCGCCTACCTCGACGACGACACGATGGTGCTGTCGGCGACCACCGCGTCGAAGAAGCCCAAGGACAACCTGGACTTCTTCCCGCTGACCGTGGACGTCGAGGAGCGGATGTACGCGGCCGGGCGCATCCCCGGCTCGTTCTTCCGCCGCGAGGGCCGGCCCTCCGAGGACGCGATCCTCACCTGCCGGCTGATCGACCGGCCGCTGCGCCCGTCGTTCACCAAGGGCCTGCGCAACGAGATCCAGATCGTCGAGACGATCATGGCGCTGCACCCCGACCACCTGTACGACGTCGTGGCGATCAACGCCGCCTCGATGTCCACGCAGCTGGCCGGGCTGCCGTTCTCCGGCCCGATCGGCGGCGTCCGCGTCGCGCTGATCGAGGGCCAGTGGGTCGGCTTCCCCACCCACCCCGAGCTGGAGCGCGCCACCTTCGACATGGTCGTCGCCGGGCGCGTGCTCGCCGACGGCGACGTCGCGATCATGATGGTCGAGGCGGAGTCCACCCGCGGCACCCTGCAGCTCGTCGGCGAGGGCGCCACCGCCCCGACCGAGGAGACCGTCGCCGAGGGCCTCGAGGCGGCCAAGCCGTTCATCAAGGTGCTGTGCAAGGCGCAGAGCGACCTCGCGGCCGTCGCCGCCAAGGAGACCCGCGAGTACCCGATCTTCCTGGACTACCAGGACGACGTGCTCGCCGCCGTGTCCGAGGCCGTGGGCGGCGACCTCGCGCAGGCGCTGGCCATCGCCGGCAAGCAGGAGCGCGAGTCCCGGCTCGACGAGATCAAGGCGGTCGCCGCCGAGAAGCTCGCCGAGCAGTTCGAGGGGCGCGAGAAGGAGATCTCCGCCGCCTACCGCGCCGTCACCAAGAAGCTGGTCCGCGAGCGGGTCATCCGCGACGGGCTGCGCATGGACGGCCGCGGCCTGAAGGACATCCGCCAGCTGACCGCCGAGGCGCACGTCGTCCCGCGCGTGCACGGCTCGGCGCTGTTCGAGCGCGGCGAGACGCAGATCCTCGGCGTGACGACGCTGAACATGCTCCGCATGGAGCAGACGATCGACACGCTGAACCCCGAGCGCACCAAGCGCTACATGCACAACTACAACTTCCCGCCGTACTCCACCGGTGAGACCGGCCGCGTCGGCTCGCCGAAGCGGCGCGAGATCGGGCACGGCGCGCTCGCCGAGCGCGCCCTGCTGCCGGTGCTGCCGACGCGCGAGGAGTTCCCGTACGCGATCCGGCAGGTGTCGGAGGCGCTCGGCTCCAACGGCTCCACCTCGATGGGCTCGGTCTGCGCGTCCACCATGTCGCTGCTGGACGCGGGCGTCCCGCTGAAGCAGATGGTGGCGGGCATCGCGATGGGCCTCATCAACGAGGGCGACGAGTACGTGACGCTCACCGACATCCTCGGCGCCGAGGACGCGTTCGGCGACATGGACTTCAAGGTCGCCGGCACCCGCGACCTGATCACCGCGCTGCAGCTCGACACCAAGCTCGACGGCATCCCCGCCTCGGTGCTGGCCGCCGCGCTGAAGCAGGCCAGGGGCGCGCGCCTGGCGATCCTGGACGTCATGCAGGAGGCCATCGAGGCGCCCGCCGAGATGAGCCCGAACGCGCCGCGGATCATCACGATCAAGGTCCCGGTCGACAAGATCGGCGAGGTCATCGGCCCCAAGGGCAAGATGATCAACTCGATCCAGGACGACACCGGCGCCGACATCACGATCGAGGACGACGGCACCATCTACGTCGGCGCGACCGACGGCCCGTCCGCCGAGGCCGCGCGGCAGGCGATCAACTCGATCGCCAACCCGCACATGCCGGAGGTCGGCGAGCGGTTCCTCGGCACCGTCGTGAAGACCACCACGTTCGGCGCGTTCGTGTCGCTGCTGCCCGGCAAGGACGGCCTGCTGCACGTCTCGCAGATCCGCAAGCTGCACGGCGGCGCCCGGATCGAGAACGTCGAGGACGTCATGGGCGTCGGCGAGAAGATCCAGGTCGAGGTCACCGAGATCGACCAGCGCGGCAAGCTGTCGCTGGTGCCGGTCGAGGTGGTCGAGCGGGAGGCCGCCGACAAGCCCGAGGGCGGCGACGACACCGCCGCCGAGGAGTCCGACGGCGACTCCGGCGAGCGCCGTCCGCGCCGGGACGACGGCGAGCGCGGCCCGCGCCGCCGCCGCACCCGCCGCGGCGACGACGCCGGCCAGCGCAACTCCTGATCCGAGCGACGACCGACCGGCACGCCCGCTCGCGGGCGGGGCGGGGGGGGGCCGTCCCACCGCCGGAATTTGGGGTCCCGGGTA